>NZ_JAMYOR010000067.1:0-35175 GCF_040319965.1 Mesorhizobium sp. M0830
TCCAATCCGCGCATCCGCAAATCCCCATTCTTCCGGGGAGCAGTGAATCACGCCACTAACGCCTGCGCTAGCACTTCTTCAACAGCCTGTTAGAGCAATTCCAGGAGGGCTTTCGATGAACGCGCATGCTTTCACCAGCGACGTCGCCTTCACGCCGACGGTCAAGGCGATCCAGGCCCGCAAGGGCTCACGCCAATCATATGCCCGCGTCGAGCAGCGTGGCGGCTGGCAAGCCGTCATCACCCCCGATCTTGCCGCCTTCATCGAGATGCAGACCAGCGTCTTCCTGGCGACGGCCAATGGCGATGGCCAGCCCTACATCCAGCACCGCGGCGGGCCGGTCGGCTTCCTCAAGGTGCTGGATGAACACACGATCGGCTTCGCGGATTTTGCCGGCAACCGGCAGTTCATCACGCAGGGCAATCTGGCTGACAATCCGCAGGCCTTCCTGTTCCTGGTCGACTATATGCATCGGCAACGCATCAAGCTCTGGGGCACGGCGCGCGTTGTCGAGAACGATGCCGAACTGCTGGCGAAACTGATGCCGCAAGATTACAAGGCACGTCCCGAGCAGGTCATCCTGTTCACGATCACGGCCTGGGATGCCAATTGCCCGCAGCATATCCCGCAGCGTTTCGAGGCGGCCGACGTGGCAGCGGCACTCGGTGAACGGGACAGGCGCATCGAGCGTCTTGAACAGGAGGTCGCAAGGCTCAAGGGGGTGTCGGGCGCGGCTGCCAGGGCCGCCAGGGCAGGCGCGGCCGCCAGGGCAGGCGCGGCCGCCGGGGAATAATGGTTCAGCCGCCGGCTGCGGTTTCGGCCAGCGCGATGCCGTTGGGCGTCGGCTTGACCGGGACGATGCCACGCGCCAGCGCCAGCAAATATTTGTTGTACTCGGTGAACAGCACACGCAATGCCCGCGGCTTGGTCAGCCAGCCGCCATTGTCGAGGTTGGAATTGACCACCGGATAGGGCTCAAGCTTGGCGCCATGCAGCAGCCGGCCCATTTCCAGCAGACTGCGCGGCATATGATAATTGTTGGTGACGAGGATCACTGTGCCATAGGCATGGCTCTCGACCCATTTGGCGCTTTCCTCGGCATTGCCGATCGTATCGAGCGCGGCACGGTCGATGTCGACGCAGCAGGAGAACAGCCTGACGTCGCCACCGGTCGCCGCCTGCAACTGGCGACGGCTGGCGGAAGGATGCACACCGCTGATCAGCAGCCGCTCGCCCTTGCCTGACGCCAGCAGGTCCATGGCCGCATCGAGGCGGGATTGGCCGCCGGTCAGGACGATGATTGCATCAGCCTTGGCTGGATTGGCAGGCGTCGTCAGGTGGCTGACCTTGTTCGCGAACCAGCCGAAGCCCCCGGCAAACAATGTCGCGAGGACGAGCAAGGAGAGAGCGGATATACGCAACGCAGCCCTTAGACGGCTCATCGTGCGGCGGTCATGCGAACGGGCAACCACCACTGGCATCTGTCCAGCCGTACCGGTCGTATCCCGCGCGTCCATCGCCATATGGTTAATCCTGAAATGCGGACTTGGGTAGGTAAAAGACGCACTTTGCGTTACGCGAATTCTCCATTCGTGATCATCTTGCCTCGTCAGCCTGCATCCGGTTGGCGAACATCGATGTCGCTGAGATAGGCGACGACGGTGGCGTGCGAGGTTGCCGCCGTCAGCCCGCCGATCACCAGCACCATCAAGACGACACCGAGATACCCAGCCGAGCCGATAGCGAAATTGCCGAACAGGGCGGTTGCCTGGTCGGCCTGCGGCGTTGCCATGTTGCGCGACGACCACCAGGAAAAGACGATGAAGACGAGCACCGCCGCGGCACCGCCGGCCGCCGCCCCCTTCATGCCGGTGACCAGGAAATGCCTGCGGAATTCGCGTGCGATGAAGCGTGCCTCGGCACCGACGAAATGCAGCACCTCGATGATGTGGCCATTGCCGGCCATGGCGCCGCGTGTTGCGAACACTACTGTCAGCACCGTCGCCGACAGCATCAACGCCAGCACGGCGATGCCGATGGTCACCGTGGTACGGGCCATGGCAACCAGCCGGTCGACCCAGGTGCGGTGATCGTCGAGCGAGGCACTCGGCAGTTTCGGCGTGATCGCGGCGCGCATCGCGGCGAAATCGGGTGGGCTGCTTTCGTCGATGGTGACGATGATCAGGCGCGGCACCGGCAATTCGTCGATGTTGAGGCCTGAACCCAGCCACGGTTCCAACAGCCTAGCGGTCGCCTCGCGATCGATGATCCGGGTTGCCTTGACGCCGGGAAACTCGCCGGCGATCTGCGAGGCCCGGGCAAGGGCTGCCTCCATGTCGAGGCCGTCGACCGGCTTGATCTGGATCGTCGCCTCGCGCGAAATCTGGTTCTCCCAGACGGACGCGGTGTCGCGCACAAGCGTCACCGCGCCGAAGGTCAGGCAGGACAAGAATGTCATGATGGCGATGACCAGCACCAGCGCCCGGCCGGCGATGTTCTGCGCCGGCACGATCGGTGCCATCCTGCGCTGGGCGCGGGGCCCTGCCTTCGCCGCCTCGGCGTCCTGGTCGCGTTCCACAAGATGTTCGGCGGACAGTTCAGTCATAGATGTCCAGCCTTCCGCCGGCCAGGATCATGCGACGCGCGTCGACCTGTTCCATCAAGCCGAGATCGTGGGTAGCGATCACCACGGCGGTGCCGAGACGATTGAGCTCGATGAACAGACGCAGCAGGCGTCGCGCCAGCGGCGGATCGACATTGCCGGTCGGTTCGTCGGCCAGCAGGATCTCCGGCTGCTCGATCAGCGCTCGCGCGATCGCGGCGCGCTGCTTCTCGCCGCCGGACAGAACCGGCGGCAGCACATGCATGCGTTCGCCCAGCCCAACCCACTTCAGCAGCTCGGTGACATCGGTGCGGTAGCTTGCTTCCTCGCGCCCGCGCACGCGCAGCGGCAGCGCGACGTTCTCGTAGGTAGTCATGTGGTCGAGCAGGCGAAAGTCCTGGAACACGACGCCGATGCGCCGCCGCAGATGCGGCAATTCGGAGCGCGAGATACGTGACCGGTCCTTGCCGAAGATGGTGATCAGCCCGCGCGTCGGCTTCAGCGACATGAACAGCAGGCGCAGCAACGTCGTCTTGCCGGCGCCCGAAGGGCCACTCAGGAACTGGAAGGAGCGCTCCGGAATGTGCAGGGAGATGTCGCGGAGGATTTCCGGACCCATGCCATAACGGAGGCCGACATTTTCGAAGCGAATCAATTTCGGCGACCTGAAATTTGGCACGGCGGCGAGCCGGCCCGTTCTGGGTAAAGACCATCGGCCGGCATGGTTAACCGGCGGTTAATTCCTGGGCTCTTTCGGCTCGTCACGAGGGCTCCGGTGGGGAAGCGTTAACCATTTGTGTTTACGCAAAAGAAACGAAAAGCGAACACGTGCTGCAATGCTGGGGCCATGATGGCTGACGATCGAACCGCGCGCCCGGTTTCCGGCGAAATCATGACCGATCCGACGGCAATTGCCGCTAAGGACCGGTTCATGCGTGGTCCCGCGTCCGACGTCGTCGATGCCGATTATGTGGTGATGCCGCGTCTTGTCCCCGCCGTGGAAAGCGTTTCGCCGCTGCCGCGTGCGATCGTCACACCGGCCATCGAAGGCATGGACATGCTGCGCAAGCCCGAAGCCCCGGCGGAACGGCCGCCGGCCTCGCGCGGCGGGCCGATCTTCTGGATCGCCGGCGTCGGCGCCGCGTTGGCCGCCTTCTGGGTCTCCGGCGGGCATGCGCTGGTGCGCCAGGCGCCGTTCCTGTCCAGCGCGCAGCCCTCGGCGCTCAGCATTTCAGGCGTCACCTCACGCATCGACGCGTCGGGCCCGAACGCAGCGCTGTTCGTCGATGGCGAGGCCGCCAATGATGGTGCGAAACCGGTGCAACTGCCGCCGCTCGAAATTCGGGTGACGAGCAATGACGGGCGCACAACCCGCTATACGTTGGGGACATCCGGCCGCTCGCTGGCGTCGGGCGAAAGATTCGGCTTTGCCAGCCGGCTCGACGTGCCTAAGTACGGCGTAAGAACCGTCTTAGTCACTTTCGCTCAATAGGCGACTACCGAGGACCACCAATGCCAATCGTACGCGGCAAGGACATCGAAGTCCTGTTTTCAGCATCGGCGATCGCCCGGCGCAACCTCGAACTCGCCAAAGAGATCGCCGGCCACGACTATCACGATCTGCTGGTGATCTCGGTGCTGAAGGGCTCGTTCATCTTCGCCGCCGATCTCATCCGAGCCATGCACGATGTCGGCTTGTCGCCGGAGGTCGAGTTCATCTTCATCTCCAGCTACGGCGCCGGCACCACCAGCGGCGAGGTGAGGGTGCTGCGCGACATCGACAACGAGGTCACCGGCCGCGACGTGCTGTTGATCGACGACATTCTCGAATCGGGCAAGACGCTGAGCTTCACCCGAGACCTGATGCTGTCGAGGGGAGCCAAAAGCTGTTCCGTCGCCGTGCTGCTCGACAAGCGCATGCGCCGACAGACGGCACTCAACGCCGATTATGTCGGCTTCGACTGTCCCGACTATTTCGTCGTCGGCTACGGTATGGATGTCGCGCACGCTTTTCGCGAACTGCCTTTTGTCGGCGTCGTGAAAGGCGATGTCTGAGCGACTTCCAAAAAGAACCGCCGACCCTGGGCGCTTTCAGGAAAAGTCAACTTTTCGCGGCCAAATATGCCGGCCATGGCAAAGCTTCTGATCGTCGAGGACGATGAGTCCGTCCGCACCCTGGCCGCCCGCGCGCTTGAACGCGCAGGGCATGCGATCGACGTCGCGGCGGACGGCGCGCAAGGGCTTTCGCTGATCCAGGACGCAAAAGGCGGCTATGATCTCGTCGTCTCCGACATCCGCATGCCGGAGATGGACGGCATCGAGATGGCGATTGCGGCGTCGGCCCTTTTTCCGTCAATGAAGATCATGCTGATGACTGGCTATGCCGACCAACGCGAGCGCGCCGAGGAGCTGGACGGTGTTATCCTCGATGTCGTGCAGAAGCCCTTTACGCTGGCCGAAATCCGCTCGCGCGTCGAACGGGCACTGATCTGCTTCGCCTGATCAGGCTGGATCGGCAGCAGTGAGCACGGGTGGAGCGCTCTTGCGCCGTTCGGTGTTGAGGGCGAGCAGGCCGGCGCCGATGATGAGGGCCGCGCCAATGACGGTCGTCGACCGCGGGACCTCGGCGAAGAACAGGAAGCCCCACAGCGGCGACCACAGGATGCCGGTATATTCGAAGGTGGCAACGCGGTTGGCCGGCGCCATCCGATAGGCCTGCGACAGCAGGATCATGCCGGCGGAGGCGACGAAACCGCAGGCCGCCATCTTGAGAAAATCCGGCAGTGTCGGCCACAGCCAGGGCCGCACCAGGAATTCCACGCTGGGGTGGACGGCATGGGTGATGCCGGCAAGGTGGAACACGCCGGCAACGACAGCGGCGCCAACCAGATAGGCGCCGTTCTGATAGAACGCCATGACGGTGGACGATTCGGTCTCGCCGATCTTGCGGGCCATCAGCTGCGAGAAGCCATAGAGCGCCGCCGAGCCCAGCGACAGGAGTGCTGCCATGTCGAACAGTCCGGTGCCGGGGCGCAGCATCACGAGCACGCCAAGCAACCCGATCAACACGGTCGCCAGCGTCTGCCACGAGACACGCTCGCCGAGATACGGCCCGGCCAGCGCCATGATGAACAGCGGCGCCATGAAATAGAGCGCCACCGCATCGGCCAGCGGCAGAGCGGCGATTGCCAGATAGTAGACCGTATAGGAGGTGAACTGGATGAAGGCGCGCATGGTCAGCATGCCGAATCGCTTCGACAGGATCGCCCGCAAGCCGACATCGGCATGGACCAGAACAATCAGGATCGGCAGAGCGACGATCGAGCGGATCGCCATCACTTCGGTCACCGGATAGCCGCTCGATACGGCTTTGACGAGCGGGTCCTGCAGCGAGAAGACCAGCACGCCTAGGCACAGGCTCAGGATGCCGCGCACCATCCGATTCTGCATCTGCATCCAAGCTCCTGCGTACACGATCCGAAGCTGTCGCTTGCGGGGTAAAAAGAACCCGCCACCGTTTCGGGCAGCGGGCACGAGTGAGGACTCTTGATTGGTCCGCGGCTGATTTCGCAACCGCATATCCAATGGGTGAGGCCACTATCATCCTGGGTTTGACATGTTGCAAACGAATTGGAATGATACCAGCAATCAAATTTCCTTATGGCGGGTTTCATGCGACCGACGCTCGACAGCGACCTCCTGCGCACCTTCGTGGCGATTGCGGAAGCGGGCAATTTCACCAGGGCGGCGGAGCAGGCCGGCCGCACTCAGTCTGCGGTATCGATGCAGATGAAGAAGCTCGAAGAGCTGATCGGCGACAGCCTGTTCGAGCGCGGTTCGCGCGGCGTCGCGCTGACTCGGCGCGGCGGCGAACTCATCGTCAATGCCCGCCGCATCGTCTCGCTGCTCGATGAGACGGCGGCGTCGATGGCGGCGGCGCCGCTTGGCGGGCCGGTGCGCATCGGCATTCCGGAGGAGTATGGCCACGCTATCCTGTCGCGCGCGCTCGGTGCGTTTTCGAAGCGTCACACGCAGGTCGAGGTCACGGTGCGCTATGCACATTCAGGGGCACAGATAGCGGCGCTCGCCGCCGGAGAACTCGATCTGTGCGTGGTGTTCGAATGGCAGGATCCTGCCGGCGGCGAAGTGCTGATGCACGATCCGACCGTGTGGGTGACATCGACCCTGCACCATATGCATGAGGAGCAGCCGGTGCCGATCGCGCTCTACAACCGGGCCGGCTGGTGCAAGGACTTCGCCATCAAGTCACTGGAGCAGCGCAATCTTGCCTATCGTGTCGCCTATACCAGCGACACCACTGGCGGCCTCAAGCTCGCCGTCACGTCCGGACTGGCGATCGCGCCGATTTCGCGCAGCAACATCCCAAGCGGCTGTCGCGAACTGACGGCCGCGGACGGGTTCGGCGACATCGATTCCTCGAATGTGGTGATGCACCGCAACCCCAATGCCTCAGGTGAGGCGATCGACGGCATGCAGGAGGCAATCCGCGAAGCGTTCGTCAACAGGCAGGATCAACCTGCGGCATCCTCGTAGAAATGCAGGCGGTTGCCGAACGGGTCGGCGACCGATACCTCACGGGTCTTCCATGGCGTCTCTTCCAGGCCCGGCCTGGCGAAGCGGTATTTTTTGCCGATCAGTTCGCGATGCAGTGCGGCGATGTCCTCGACCTTGATGCGCATGGCAATGCCGGGTGCACCGTCGCCGTGATGTTCGCTGAGATGCAGGACGCAGCCGTCGCGGCCTACCGCCATGTAGAGCGGTGCGTCGTCTTCGAAGCGATGTTCCCACTGCACCTCGAAGCCGAGGAAGTCGACATAGAATTCACGCGCCTTTGCAATATCGAAGATGCGCAGGATGGGGGTTACGGCGCCAAGTCTGGGCATGGGGGGCAACCGTTGGAGAGGGTTTCGAGTGGGGTGGAGGCGGGGCGGCAATCCCTATGTCTTGTCGCAATTCGGGACGGAAAACCGCTTCACACTTTTCCTGGAATTGCTCTATTTCAACTCGAGCAGCCGTTCCAGATAACTGCGTTCGATATCGGGGCTGAGCGCGTTGCCGAGCCGCTTGCGGATCGCTTCCAGAATCTGACGGGCACGCTGCACGTCGATCTCGTCCGGCACCTTCACCGAATCGCCGAAGTCCGGACCCTGGCTGGCGCGCGGCCGGCCGAGCGGATCACGATCGGCGTTCTGCTGGCGACCGCCTTTCTCGCTGCCGCCCTGGTCGCCTTGCATGGCCTGCATCTGCTTCATCATGTCCTTGGCGCCCCTGCGCAGCGCTTCCAGCGCCCGGCCCTGATGACCGACGGCCGCATCGCCTTCGCCCTCGCCGAGCGCCTGTTCGGCATTGCCCATCGACTTGCCGGCCTCGCCAAATCCTTCGTTGGGCTGCATGCCCATGCCTTCAAGTCCCTTCTTCAGCTGCTCGAGGTCGCTTTTCAGCTGGCCCTGACCTTGCTGCAACTGCTTCAGCGCATCGGCGAATTCCTGCGGTGTCATCGGCTTCGGCTGGCCGCCCTCGTTCGGCGTGCCGTTTTCGCCGGATTGACCCTGTTGCTCGTCCTGGCCGAGTTGTTCGTCGCGGTTCTGTCCGCGCTGGCGTTCGCCGCGCTGCATCTGGTCCATGCGGAAGGTATCGTTCATCATCTCTTGCTGGCGGCGCAGGATATCGCCGAGCTTGTCCATCTGCTGGCGCATCTCGCTGTCCTGCTGGCCGCCTTGCTGCTGCCGGCCGGCCTGCAGATTGTTCATCATGTCCTGAAGTTGCGACAGCAATTCCTGCGCCTTGTCGCGGTCGCCCGACTTCGCCAGATTCTCGATCTGATCCATCATGCGGTCGATATCGCTCTGGCGCAGTTCCTGCCCGTTCTGCTGCATCTGCGGGGCGCTGGGATTCTGCTTGGCGCGCTCCGCGAATTCCTGCAGGAACTGGTTCATCGCCTCGCGCAGTTCCTTCATCGCCTTTTCGATTTCAGCGTCGCTGGCACCATTCTTGATGGCGTCCTGCAGTGCCTGCTGCGCCTGGCGCAGCCGCTTTTCCGCGGCCGAGAGATTGCCTTCCTCGATGCCGAGCGCAATTTCCCAGAGATAGGAGACCTCGTTGCGCAATTGATCGTCGCTGTCGGCCATCTTCAGCCGGCTGCGGGCGCTCATGATGGCGAGGTAGTGGGACATGTTGTCAAAAGTGTCTTCCGGCCGCAGCGTGATGGCGTCCATCAGGTCGAGCACGCGCGGCTTGGCATTGGCGTCGAGCGCGAGCAGGCGGCGCTGCTCGATCACGGCCCGTGCCAGCGGATTGGCGAATGGCCGCTCAGGCATCAGCAGCGTCTTGGTTTCGCTCGATGCAGTGTGGCCGGCGTCGTCGGTGGCAACCAGCGTCAGCTTGATTTTGCTGCCGGCCCAGACATGTTCCGTCAGGTCCTTGGAGGTCCTGGCGGCATTCGACTTGCCGCCGCGGCGCGGCGGCGAAAGCGGCATTTCAGGCGGACCATAGAGCGGATGGGCATTCGGTGCCTGTGGATCGGCAAGCGCGAAAACCGCCTTGGCGGTGGCGGCGCCATAGTCGTCGTCGATCTGGTAGTTGAGTTCGAAGGCGCCGTTGGCGGCGCGCTTCGGCTCGCCGACGAAGCGGATCTGCGGCGGCTTGTCGGTTATGACCGCGAAGGCCCAGCGGCCGAGCTGATCCTCGCCCGACGTCAGCGTCAGCGTGCCGTCGCCGGTCAGCTTGCCGGTGAACTGGCGTATCTTGGACGGTGTTGCCGGGCTTGCCGCAGGCTTGGCCGTGGCGGCGGCCTGCGGGCCAGCCGGGTCGATGGCGCGGGAATTGCCACTCTTGTCGGCGTAGGCAAGCGTTTCCTCGCCCGAACCGCCGGTCACGCGCAACGAAACATCGCTGCCTTCGGGAATTGTGAAGGTCGGGGTCGCCTGATTGGCGTCGGCCGTCAGGAAGATCGGCGGCTTGCCGGTGTAGGCCGGTGGCGTCACCCAGGCGTCGATGCGCGGCGGCACGGCATCATGCGCGCCATGGGCTTTGAACCCGTCGCTGATCCTGCCGCCCGTCGGCCCGAAGGAGAAGGCGAAGGCGGTAACGAGCAAAAGTGCTGCCACCGCGCGCAGCCCCCAAGGGTCGCGTTCCGGCACGCGCGTGCGCGGCAGGTCGGCGCCGAGGCTGTCGAGCCTTCCGGCCATGCGCTTCTGGTGCTCGCGCCAGAGCACCTGCGAGAAGCTGCTTTCCCTGCCGCTAGGCCGGTCGGTCTGCACCAGCACCGGGCTGTGCAGCAATTGATTGGCCGCCTCGATGCGGCGGTCGATTTCGGCGGCACCAGGGATGCGCAAGAAACGCAGCGGGTAGAGCGCGGCCAGTGCCGCGATCGCGAAGGCGGCGACAAGGCCGATGCGCGCCATATCCGGCAGCCGGGTGAAGATACCGAGCCATGAGGCGCTGAGGAACAGGCTGGCGACGATGACGAGCGGAAGCAGCAACGGCCAGCCACGCTCGACCATCATCGAGACCCGCGTCGCCAGCCGGCTCAAGGCGAGGCGCGAGGCCAGGCCGCGGTTGCCGTTGAAGGTGGGTCGTTGCGTCATCGGCCCTTCCTCCTATTTCATCCCGAAAGGACCGGGATGGGACTCTGTCTCCTGCATGATCTGTCCGGAAACCGGATTCCCTTTTGGGGTCATGCTGTGGGCGGGCAGGATAGCCCAAGCCTCACGACTCGAAGAATACCAGCAAACACGGCAAAGGCGAGGCAGTTTGCGAAAACGTGAAGGCCGCCGTTATAGTTCCACCGGTTGCAGTCAGAAAGTTGCGGGGTTGGCATTTGCCCCGCAGACCAGCACCGCGACGCGTTCGCCCGGCACCGGCGCATAGCGGCCGGACAGGATCGCGGCAAAGGCGGCGGCGCCACCCGGCTCGGAGATGATGCGCACCCGGTTCCACAGCGCCTTTTGCGCGGCGATGATGTCGTCGTCGCTGACCAGGATCGAGCGTTCGACAAAGGCCTCGGCGATCGGGAACATCATCTCGCCGACACGCTTTGGTGCCAGCGAATCGGCGGCGATGCCCTCGGCTGGCGCATCGACGGGGTGTCCGGCTTCAAACGCCCGGTAAAGCGTCGGTGCCCCCTCCGGCTCGACGGCGACGATGCGGATGCGGCCGGCAAACCAGGCAGCGATGCCGCCGATCAAGCCGCCGCCGCCGACAGCGACCAGCAGCGTGTCGATGTCGGGCAAATCGCCCTCGATTTCCAGCCCGAGCGTGCCCTGGCCGATCAGCGTCTCCTGCTGGTTGAAGGCATGGATCTGCAAGGCGCCGGTTTCCTCGGCGAATCGTTCGCTGGCGGCCAGTGCCTCGGCATAGCGGGCGCCGCCGACAATCAGATCGGCGCCGTAGGAGCGGATCCGCTCCAGTTTGGCCGGCGGACTCACTTCTGGAACGAAGATGGTCGCCTTGTGGCCAAGCCGCATGGCAGCATAGGCGACGGCAGCACCATGGTTGCCGCCCGACGCGGCGACGACACCGGCCTCGGGAACCGGCCGTTCCAGGAGATTGGTGAAGGCGCCGCGTGCTTTGAACGAGCCGGAGTGCTGCAGGCATTCGAGCTTCAGGTCGATCGTCAGCGGCGGCCGGTCGAAGTCGGCCATGTCGACGCGCAGCACCGGTGTGCGCCTGATATAGGGGCGGATGCGCGGTTCCATCGCGGCAATGCGCTCGCGTGTGACGGTGTTGCCGTTCGCCATGATCTGCTCCCTGTGACGGATAAGTATGTTTCCGGCGCCTCTATGCGAGCCAATCGGGCACGGAATCCAGCCCGATCAGGTCGTCATAGGTCAGGCGCGGACGCACGACGTGGAAGCGGTCGCTATCAACCAGCACCTCCGGCACCAGCAGGCGAGTGTTATAGGTGCCGGCCTGCACCGCGCCATAGGCGCCGGCTGTGAAGACGGAAATCAGGTCGCCGGCCTTCAGCCTGGGCAGATCGCGGTCGAGGCCGATATAGTCGCCGGTCTCGCAGACCGGGCCGACCACGTCGACCATCATGCGCGGCGCGTCGGCCGGCGGCTGCACGACCGGACGGATGTCGTGGAAAGCATCGTAGAGCGTCGGCCGGATGAGATCGTTCATGGCGGCGTCGACGACCAGGAAGTTCTTGGCGTCGCCTTCCTTCACGAAGATCACCTCGGAGACCAGGATGCCGGCATTGCCTGATATCAGCCGGCCCGGCTCGAACATCACCTTAAGCCCAAGCTTGCCGACATGCTTCCTGACGATCTGGGCATAGGCATCGGGGAGGGGCGGCGGGTTGTTGTCGACGCGGTAGGGAATGCCGAGGCCGCCGCCGAGATCGACATGCTCGATGGCATGGCCGTCGGTGCGCAGCCCGCCAACCAGATCGACAAGCAGCGCGAAAGCGTCGTCGAAAGGCTGCAGCTCGGTGATCTGGCTGCCGATATGGGTGTCGATGCCGGTGATCTTGATGCCGGGAAGCGTTGCCGCGCGGGCATAGACCTGACGTGCCTTCTGCCACGGGATGCCGAACTTGTTCTCGGCCTTGCCGGTGGAAATCTTCTTGTGGGTCTTGGCGTCCACGTCGGGATTGATGCGCAGCGAGATCGGCGCCACCTTGCCCAGCGTCGCGGCTCGTGCCGACAGCAGTTCGAGTTCCGGCTCGGATTCGACGTTGAAGCAGAGGATGCCGGCGGCAAGGGCAAAGTCCATTTCGCGTGCGGTCTTGCCGACGCCCGAAAACAGGATCTTGCCTGCCGGGATGCCGGCGGCCAGCGCCCGGCGCAATTCCCCTTCCGAAACCACGTCGGCGCCGGCGCCGAGCTTCGCCAGCGTCCGCAGGACGGCCTGGTTGGAATTGGCCTTCATGGCATAGCAGACCAGCGCGTCGAGCCCGGCAAAGGCCTGCGCGAACACCCGGTAGTGCCTGGTCAAGGTGGCCGTCGAATAGCAGTAGAACGGCGTGCCGACCTGTGCGGCGATATCAGGGATCGCCACGTCCTCGGCATGCAGCACGCCGTCGCGGTAGTCGAAATGGTTCACGAGAGTGGTTCCGGGAAGTTGGAGCGCTATGAGATCGGGTTTAGAAAGACCAAACCCAGCCTCATCGGTTCTAGATCAGCGGGTCGAGGATGAACTTCTTGTCCACGACCGGTTTTTCCGGCTCCGGCGGCACAGGCTGGTGGGCCTTGGAGGCATCCTTGCGCGCTTGCACGGCTGCCTCATAGGGCGTGTCGAGACCGGCCCTCCTGCCGCAGGCCGAAACGGCCGCCATCGCAACCAGCAGCGTCAGCGTCACCAAAATCCTGCTTCCGGTCATCGATCCATCCGTCTGAAACTTTTGCCAGCCGCCGCTTTTAGCCGAGTTCTCGGCGTATTGCACCCCCGGGATATTGCTGGTTGCAATATCAGGGATATTGCTGGTCGCAATTTCCGCCGTATTGCTGGCCGCAATATCCGGCATCACGCTTTCGCCAGTCGCTTTTTCCACGCGCGGATCTGCTTCCTCACTTCCGACGGCGCCGTGCCGCCGAAACTGGTGCGGCTCTTGACCGAGTTCTGCACAGCCAGCACCGAAAATATACTCGCCGTGATGTCGGGATTGATCGATTGCAAATCCTCCAGCGAAAGCTTCTCCAGCCCCACCTTCTTCTCTTCGGCCAGCGCCACCGCCCGGCCCGTGATATGATGCGCCTCGCGGAATGGCAGGCCGAGCGTGCGCACCAGCCAGTCGGCAAGGTCGGTCGCTGTCGCGTGGCCGGAGCCGGCGGCCTTTTTCATCGCGGCGGCGTTGACCGTCATGTCCGAAACCATGCCGGTCATGGCGGCCAGCATCAGGTCCAGCGTCTCGGCGGCATCGAACACCGATTCCTTGTCTTCCTGCATGTCCTTGCCATAGGTCAAAGGCATGCCCTTCATCACCGTTAGCAGGCCGACGAGATGGCCGGTGACGCGGCCGGTCTTGCCGCGCACCAGTTCGGCGGCGTCGGGGTTCTTCTTCTGGGGCATGATCGAGGAGCCGGTGGAAAACGAGTCCGACAGCCTGACGAAGCCGAACTGCGGCGTTGACCAGATGATGATCTCCTCGGCCAGCCGCGACAGATGCGTGGCGCAGATCGCCGCCATGCCGAGGAACTCCAGCGCGAAATCGCGATCAGAGACGCTGTCCAACGAATTGCGCATCGGCTCGCGGAAGCCGAGCGCCTTGGCGGTGCGGTGGCGGTCGATCGGGAAGCTGGTGCCGGCGAGGGCTGCGGCACCGAGCGGGCTTTCGTCCATCCGCTCGATCGCATCGCGCACGCGCGACAGGTCACGCGAAAACATTTCGACGTAGGCCATGCAGTGATGGCCGAAGGTCACCGGTTGCGCAGCCTGCATATGGGTAAAGCCCGGCATCACCGTCGCGGCATGCTCCTCGGCCCGCTCCAGCAGCGCCCTGATCAGCCCCTTCAATGCCTCGGCGACGCGAAAGCACTCGTCCTTGACCCACAGTCTCAAGTCGACCGCCACCTGGTCGTTGCGCGAGCGTGCGGTGTGCAGCCGGCCGGCGGCCGGGCCGATCAGGTCGGCAAGGCGGGCCTCGATGTTCATGTGGATGTCTTCGAGCCGGGTCGAGAACTCGAAGCTCCCGGCCGCGATCTCTTTCAGGATCGTGTTCAGCCCGTGAGCGATTTTTTCTTGATCGGCCGCCGAAATAATGCCCGTCTGCGCCAGCATCTCGCTATGGGCGATCGAGCCCTTGATATCCTGCGCATAGAGTTTGCGATCGAAGGAGATCGACGCGTTGATCGCTTCCATGATCGCGGCCGGACCCGAGGCAAAACGTCCGCCCCACATCTGGTTGCTGGTCTTCTTGTCGCTCATGGCTATAACCCGTGCTTCGGAGCAGTTCTGAGAAAATGGCAGACGGTAATAAATTCTTCCCGGCCCCGCGCCTGATCCTCGCCGCTTTGGTGGCGGGCGCGCTGGCCGGCGCGGTCGCGGTATATGTCAGCGAGAGCCGGTCTGGCAACAATGCACCGGCACAAGCTGCCGTCGACGACAGCAAGGATGACGTCGCCTGCGCCGCCAAGAGCGACCGCGCCAAGAAGATCGCGGCCTCGGCCACTGGTGAAGTCGCAGCGCTTTTGCCGGCCGATCCGCCGCAATCCTTGAAAAGCCTCGCCTTTAACGGTCCGGACGGCAAGCCGATGACGCTTGCCGACCTTGCCGGCAAGACGGTGCTGCTCAATTTGTGGGCGACATGGTGCGCGCCGTGCCGCGCCGAAATGCCGGCGCTCGATGTGCTGCAGAAGGAAATGGGCAGCGACGTCTTTGAGGTGGTCGCCGTCAATGTGGATGCCGGTGACGATGTGAAGCCGAAGAAGTTCCTTAGCGATACCGGCGTGGCGACGCTGGGCTACTACCGGGATTCGACGATGGCGCTGTTCAACGACCTCAAGACGCGCGGCCTGGCGCTCGGCCTTCCCGTCACCATGCTGATCGATGGCGAGGGCTGCCTGCTCGCTCATATGAACGGCCCGGCCGAATGGTCGGGGCCGGATGCCAGGAGACTGGTCGAGACGGCGCTCAAACCCGAAAGCCTTTAGAGCAGCTCACCGTTTCACGGCTGCGGCAACTGCAATCAGCATTGTCATGCCCGAAAGCCAGCTTGGCAGGGCCCGGTCCTGGAGACGGTTCCTGCCCTGTTCGTTATCGCGCTAAGTCGGCTAACCCCGTTGCTTTGCCGTAGTCTGCTACGCGGAGGCGAGCATTGCTTCAGGCAGAGATGAAGTTCATCGATCTGCAACAAAGCCGTTGTCTGATTGTCATGAGCGACACATATTGCCTGTGCGGGAGTGCCCCTTTCGCCAATGACAAACGGGAGATGAAACATGAAGTCCTTCGGCTTCGCGGCCGGTGTTGCCGCCACCTTTACGCTGCTTTCCACCGCCTCCGCTTTTGCTGTCACGCAGATCAGCTGGTGGCACGCCATGACTGGCGCCAATGCCGAGGTCGTCGACAAGATCTCCAAGGATTTCAATGCCAGCCAGAGCGATTATGAGCTCGTTCCGGTGTTCAAGGGCACGTATCCCGAGACGCTGAATGCCGGCATCGCCGCCTACCGCGCCGGCCAGGCGCCCGACATTATCCAGGTGTTCGACGTCGGTACCGGCGTGATGATGGCAGCCGAAGGTGCAATCAAGCCGGCAGCCGATGTGCTGACGAGCGCTGGAATGACCTTCGATAAGAGCCAGTATCTGCCAGGCATCGTCGGCTATTATTCGAAGCCGGACGGCACCATGCTGTCCTTCCCCTACAACTCCTCGTCGCCGATCCTTTATTATAACAAGGACATCTTCCAGAAGGCGGGCCTCGACGTAGACAGCCCACCGAGGACCTGGAAGGAAGTGTGGGAAGATGCCAAGAAGATCAAGGCGAGCGGCGCGGCCGCCTGCGGCTACACCTCGACCTGGCTGACCTGGATCCATCTGGAGAATTTCGCGGCCTGGAATGATGTGCCATGGGCCACCCAGCAGAATGGCTTGGCCGGCGGCGATGTCGAACTCAAGATCAATGCGCCGATTTTCGTCAATCACTTCCAGGCGCTCGCAGACCTCGCCAAGGACGGCACCTTCAAATATGGCGGGCGCACCTCCGAAGCCAAGCAGATCTTCCTTGCTGGCGAATGCGGGATCATGACCGAATCCTCCGGAGGTCTCGGCGATATCGTCAAGTCCGGGATAAATTACGGCATTGGCCAATTGCCCTACGACAGCGACGCCAAGGGCGCACCGCAGAACACGACGCCGGGTGGCGCCAGCCTGTGGGTTTTCGCGGACAAATCCGACGAGGAATACAAGGGCGTCGCGGCCTTCTTCGCCTACCTGTCGAAGACTGATGTGCAGGAATACCTGCACCAGAAGTCGGGTTACCTGCCCGTAACGCTCGCCGCCTACGAAGCGACCAAGAAATCCGGTTTCTATGACAAGAACATCGGTCGCGAGACGCCGATCCTGCAGATGACGGGTAAGGCGCCGACCGACAATTCGAAGGGCGTACGTCTGCCGAATCTGCCGCAGGTGCGCGATATCCAGAACGAGGAGTTCGAGAAGATGCTGGCCGGCCAGCAAACTGCCCAGCAGGCGCTCGACAATGCGGTTGCGCGTGGCAACGCCGCGATCAAGGAAGCGCTGGGGAATTAAAGCGAGCGCAAAGTCCTTGTTCCACAGCGCACCCACCGTCCTGTCAGGGATCTCCCCCCTCCAGGGTCCCTGAGAGGGGGAGATTTGCTGTGATTTCGCCAATTGTCGATGCTGCCGAATCTGAAACGTCCATCAATGCCATCATTGACAGAGAAGGGCACCATATGGTGCCACCCGACTAACCAGCCCGGAGTGGCTCCTTGACCCCTCGCGTCGTCTTTCCCAACAAGGTCCTCCCCTACCTCTTGGTGGCACCGCAACTAGCGATCACGCTCGTCTTTTTCTACTGGCCGGCCGGTCAGGCTTTCTATCAGTCCATGCTCAGGCAGGATCCGTTCGGACTGAGGACCAGGTTCGTCTGGTTCGCCAATTTCAGGAAGGTGCTTGCCGATCCGGCCTACCTCAACTCGATCAAGGTCACGGTGGTGTTTTCCCTTGCGACCGCTATCGTCGCCATGTGCGTGGCGCTCCTGCTTGCGGTGATGGCAGAGAAGGTGGTGCGCGGCAAAGGTCTTTACCGCACACTCTTGATCTGGCCCTACGCGGTGGCGCCGGCGATTGCCGGTATGCTGTGGCTGTTCCTCTTCAACCCGTCGATCGGGTCGCTGGCCTACATGCTGAGGAGTTTCGGCATCGCTTGGGATCCGCTGCTCAACGGCACCGATGCCATGATCCTGCTGGTGTCCGCCGCTGCCTGGAAGCAGATCAGCTATAATTTCCTGTTCTTCGTCGCCGGCCTGCAGGCGGTGCCGAAAACTCTGATCGAGGCGGCGGCCATGGACGGCGCCGGCGAGACCAAGCGCTTCTGGACCATCGTCTTTCCGCTGCTTGCGCCGACGACCTTCTTCCTGCTGGTCGTCAACACCGTCTATGCCCTGTTCGACACGTTCGGCATCGTTCATGCCGTCACTGGCGGCGGGCCGGGCAGGACGACCGAGACGCTGGTCTACAAGGTCTACAATGACGGCTTCGTCAATCTGATCCTCGGTGACTCCGCAGCGCAGTCGGTCATCCTGATGATCATCGTCATCTCGCTCACCGCCATCCAGTTCCGCTACGTGGAACGCAAAGTCCATTACGGCTGAGGGCAGCGATGATCGGTCAGTCCTCGACTCGCATTTTCCTCGCCCATGCCGTGCTCATCCTCGGCATATTGATCGTCGCCTTCCCGATCTACTACACATTCGTTGCCTCGACGCAGACGCTGCAAACGATCCTTAAGCCGCCATTGCCGCTCCTGCCCAGCGATCAGTTCTGGAACAATTACACCGAAGCGCTGTTTGGCGGTGTCGGCCGCATCGGCGGCGTCAGCGTCGGCAGGCTGCTGCTCAACACCACGGTCATGGCGCTCGGCATCGCGGTGGGGAAGATTTTCATCTCTATCCTGTCGGCCTATGCGATCGTGTTCTTCCGTTTTCCGCTGCGGATGGTCTTCTTCTGGCTGATCTTCATCACCCTGATGCTTCCTGTTGAGGTGCGCATCCTGCCCACCTACAAGGTGATGGTCGATCTCGGCATGATCGACACCTATGCCGGCCTGATCATCCCGCTGATTGCCTCGGCTACCGCCACATTACTGTTTCGGCAGTTTTTCATGACCATTCCAGGTGAACTGGTGGAGGCGGCGCGTGTCGACGGTGCGGGGCCATGGCGCTTCTTCTTCGATATCCTGTTGCCCTTGTCGCGGACAAACATCGCGGCGCTGTTCGTCATCCTCTTCATCTATGGCTGGACACAGTATCTATGGCCGTTGCTTGTCACCAACAGCAACAACATGAATACGATCGTCATCGCGCTCAGGAAGATGGTCTCCTTCGCCGATGCCGATACGCAATGGCACCTGGTCATGGTCACAGCGATGCTGGCCATCGTGCCGCCGATCCTGGTCGTGGTGCTGATGCAACGCTGGTTCGTTCGCGGCCTAGTCGATTCCGAAAAGTGAGAAGCTGATGGCGACCGTCGATCTGAAGGACGTTAAGAAGGTCTACCCGAGCGGCTTCGAGGCCGTGAAGGGGGTTTCCATCGCCGTTCCCGACAAGGAGCTTTGCGTGCTGGTCGGCCCATCCGGCTGCGGCAAGTCCACGCTGCTCAGAATGATCGCTGGGCTCGAAACCATCTCCTCGGGAACGGTTGCGATCGACGGCAAGATCGTCAACTCCATCGGCCCGACCGAGCGTGACATCGCCATGGTGTTCCAGAATTATGCGCTCTACCCGCATATGAAGGTCTACGACAATATGGCCTACGGGTTGCGCAACCGCGGCACGCCGAAAGACGAGATCGACAGTCGGGTCCGCTCGACGGCGAAAGTGCTGGAACTCTCGACACTGCTCGACAGACGCCCACGCGAGTTGTCCGGCGGCCAGCGCCAGCGGGTCGCCATGGGCCGCGCCATTGTGCGCAACCCGCGGGTTTTCCTGTTCGACGAGCCGCTCTCCAATCTCGATGCCAAATTGCGCGGCCAGATGCGGGTCGAGATCAAGAACCTGCAGCGCTCGCTTGGCGTCACGTCGGTCTATGTCACCCACGACCAGCTCGAGGCGATGACGCTGGCCGACATCCTCGTCGTCATGAATGCCGGACTGGTCGAGCAGATGGGGGCGCCGCTCGACGTCTACGAGAAACCGGCTTCGACGTTCGTCGCTTCCTTCATCGGCGCGCCGCCAATGAATCTCCTGGCGTTGACTGGGGGCTCCTCGGGCCCGATGCTAGCTGACGGCTCGGCGATTGCTTTCGCGCCTGAGCAGGCAAGAGCCGCGACAGTCGGTTTTCGGCCCGAGGATGCCGACGTTACCTTCAATGCGGAGGCGCCGTCCGGCGCACTCGTCCTGCCGGCGCTGGTCGAGGCCGTCGAACCGGTAGGCGCCGAAAGTTTTCTTCACTGTGCCGCGGGTGGCAGCAGGATCGTCGTGCGGGTCGCTGGTCGCGCCACCGCCACGGTTGGCAACCAATTGCGCGTGGTTGCCAAGGCAGAAAAGCTGCACTGGTTCGATCAGGCGGGGAAGCGCGTCGGCTAATCCGAAATAGGCCTAGGTTCCACGCGTACGCCGTTCAGGCGAAGACATGCGCCTTTCCCGACACGGTCAGCCGGACGATCTCGCCGACCGCTGGCGCGTCCATGCCCGGTTTGCGCAGCACCAGCGGCGTGTTGCCGATCGCGGCCGCATCGGGCGGATCGGCGTTGTTCAGAAGCCGCACCGCGACCGTGCACATCGAGCCGGCGAATTCCGATTCCGTCACTTCGCCGAACAGCATGTCCGAAGTGCCCGACATGCCCTCGCGCGACGTTCTTTTCAGCGCGATCTGCTCCGGCCGCAGCATGATGCGGGCAACGTCGCGGCTGTCGTTGGTGTCGACCGCGATGCGGCCGAGCGGCGAGCTGGCGAAGCCAGCGGATATCTTTGCCGGCAGGATGATGGCGTCGCCGAGGAATTCGGCGATCATCCTGTCCTTCGGCTTGAAATAGAGTTCGCGTGGCGTACCGATCTGCGAGAATGTGCCGTCGCGCATCACCGCGACCTGACTGGCGAAGGACAGCGCTTCGGCCTGGTCGTGCGTCACCAGGATGGTCGTGATGCCGGCGGTTTCCAGAAGCTCGGCCACTGCCTTGCGCATCGAGGCGCGCAGGCCGGTGTCGAGCGCCGAGAACGGCTCGTCAAGAAGCATCAGCCTGGGTTTCATCGCCATGGCGCGGGCCAGCGCCACGCGCTGCTGCTGGCCGCCGGAGAGTTCGTGCGGGCGGCGTTTGAGGATCGCCTTGTCGAGCCCGACGATATAGGCGAGCTCGACGATGCGCTCGGTGCGCTTTTCTTCGCCACGCGCCATGCCGAAGCCGATATTGTCGCCGATGGTCAGATGCGGGAATAGGGCGCCGTCCTGCGCCACCACGCCGATGCCGCGGCGATGTGCCGGCACGGCACCGTCACCATTGGCCAGGACCTCGCCGTCGAGCATGATGCAGCCCCGATCCGGGGCCTCGAAGCCGGCGATCAGCCGCAGCAGGCTCGTTTTGCCGCAGCCCGATGGGCCGACAATCGCCGTGCGGCTGCCACTGGCGACGCTGAGGTCGACGCCGGCAAGCGCCGCGACCGGGCCGTAATGCTTGTGCAGGCCGCTGATCTCGAGAAAGCTCATCGTCCGGCCATCCGTTTCGACTGGACATAAAGCAGCCAGGTCAAGGGAAGTGACATGGCCACCATGATGAAGGCGTAAGGTGCCGCAGAGGCATAATCAATCTCGCTGCTGTAGGACCAGAACGCCATCGCCAGCGTGCGGGTGCCGTTCGGCGCCAGCATCTGGGTGGCGGTCAGTTCGTTCATGATGCCGAGTGCCACGAGCGCCATGCCGGCTGCTGCACCTGGCGCCGACAGGCGGATCGTGGTCGACCACAGCGCCTGCAGCGGCGGCCGGCCGAGGCTGGAAGCTGCCCGTTCGAGTTCGACAGGTGCCTGCGCGATCGACGCGCGCAGGCTGACCAGCGCGCGCGGCAGGAACATCAGCGCATAGGCCATCAGGATGGTGAACAGGGTCTGGTAGAGCGGAAACGCGATGCGCACGGTGATGGTGACCAGCGCCAGCGCAATGACGACCCCCGGCAACGAGCCGACGATGTAGTTGCAGCCCTCCAGCAGGCGCTGCAATGGCCCCGGCGCGCGGATCGAGATCCAGGCCATCGGCATGGCGGCGACCGTGGCGAGCAATGCGCCGGCGAGCGCCAGGAACAGCGTTTGGCCAAGCGCCAGCCCTATCTCGTCGAAGCGCCAGACAGCCGCGCCGCCGGCGGCAAGCCAGCCGCCAATGGTGACGAAAGGCACGCCAAGCGCCAGCAGCGTGGTGACGACAAGCAAGGCCAGGCAAGGTCCGGTGGCCCGTCCGAGGCTTGTGCGCTGCTGATAACGCGCGGCGCCCGAGCCGACGCGGGCATAGCGCTCCTCGCCGCGCACCAGCACTTCGAGGCCGAGCAGCACGAAACAGCAGCTTACCAGTACGCCGGCCAGCATGTTGGCAGCCGGCCCGTTGAAGGTCGACTGGAACTGGTCGACGATCGCCGTGGTGAAGGTGTCGAAGCGGATGAAGACATAGAGGCCGTACTCAGCCAGCAGATGCAGACCGACCAGCAGCGAGCCGCCGCAGATGGCGAGCCGCAATTGCGGCAGCACGACACGCCAAAACACGCGCCGGGGCCCAAGGCCGAGTGCGGCGGCGGCGTCCTCGAGGGCGGGATCGAGACGGCGCAGCGCCGCCGACACCGGCAGATACAGGAGCGGGAAATAGGCGATCACGGAAATCAGGACGCCGGCCCACAGGCCGTGCAGTCCTGGCACCATGGTGATCCAGGCATAGCTGTGCACGAAAGCGGGAATGGCGAGCGGCGCCACGCACAACCACGCCCAGAACCGGGCGCCCGGCAGGTTGCTGCGCTCGGTCAGCCAGGCCAGTGCAACCGACAGCACGATGGTGATCGGCACGCAGAGCAGCACCAGCAGGACAGTGTTGACCAGAAGCTCGCCGACACGTGGCCGGAAGACCAGCGCCGAGACGGTTTCCCAGCCGGTCTGCACTGCGATCCAGATGATGAAGGCAAGCGGCAGCAGCGCCAGCAGCGCAACGAAGATAGCGACGATGACCAGCCAAAGCGGTACGCGCCGCCGAGACCTTCGGCCTGTGCCCGAAGGCAGGCCCGAGCGCGCAAGATCGACCGCAGACTGCATCAGGTCAGACGCCACGCCGTTGGCGTCCAGCGGCAGCAATTGAAGGACCGCGATCGCGGTCGGGAACACAGCGTGTCGTCATCGACGAATGCCATCTCGAAAAACAAAATCACTCCCGCAGAAGGCGAATTTCCGCGGGAGCGTGGTCGGTTGTCCTTTTAGGAGGAATGTCAACTAAAGCAAGCCGGCTGCCGTCATCAGGTCGGTGACCTTCTTGGAGTTCAGCCTCGTGGCATCGACCTTTGGCGCCTGCAGATCGGCGAGCGGTACCAGCTTAGGGTTGGACTCCGCACCCTTGCCGACCGCGTATTCGAAGGAATCGCCGGTCTTCAGCACGTCCTGGCCGCCCTTGCCGGTGACCCATTTCAGGAAGGCCTGGGCTTCCTTCGGATGCTTGCTCGAAGCCAGCACACCGCCACCGGAGATCGAAACGAACGCGCCCGGATCCTGGTTCTTGAAATAGTGCAACTCGACATTCTTGCTGTTTTCGCCGGTCTTGGCCTGATCGCCGAAATAGTAATAATGGTAGATCACGCCGCCTTCGATTTCGCCGGCGTTGACCGCCTTCATCACCGTGCTGTTGCCCTTGTAGGCGGTGAAATTGGTCTTCATCGCCTTCAGCCAGTCCGCCGTGGCGGCCTCGCCCTTGAGTTGAAGCAGCGCACTGACGATGGCCTGGAAATCGGCGCCCGATGGGGAAGCGGCCCAACGGCCCTTCCAGCTCGGATCCGCGAGGTCAAGCATCGACTTGGGTAGCTGGTCGGCGCTTAGCTTGGTCTTGTTATAGGCAAAGACCGTGCTGCGCGCCGCGACGCCGACCCATTTGCCGCTGGCCGGCTGATAGTCCTGGGGAACTTGGGCCAGCGTGTCGGCTTCGACCGGCGCGAACAGGCCGGCATTTTCGACCAGCACCATGGCTGGCGAGTTTTCCGTCAGGAACACGTCTGCGGGCGAAGCAGCGCCCTCGGCGACGATCTGGTTCGAGAAATCGCTGTCGCCGCCATTGCGCACGGTCACCTTGATGCCGGTCTCCTTGGTGAAGCCTTCGGCCCACGCCTTGGTCAGGCTCTCGTGCTGGGCGTTGTAAACAATGATGCCATCATCTTCCGCCATCGCCGGACCGGCGAGCAGGGTGATTGCCAGCGCGGTGGCGCCGACGAGGGTGGAAAGGGCGTATTTCATGGCATGTCCTCGTTCTGCGGGTCTTCGATCTGTCAGGGCTGCACCTATCGATACCTGACCACGATAGTCAACATTGCTTTGCTGATTTTGATCGAGCGCCTGCAAAGTTTCGTGATTTGCCGCTAGTTTGGCTTGGACATTATTTCGCCGGCCACGTAACAAATCAGCGCCGAGACGCGAAAATCGGGGGAGTGAACTCTTGTGAGCGGCAAGAACGAGGCCGAGCTTTCCCGGCTGATGCGGGCCGCGATCGCGGGAGATGAAAGGGCCTATGCCGACTTTCTGCACCGGATTGCCGCGCTGGTGCGCGGTTTTGTCAGGCGCAAGATCGTGCAGGGCGGGGTCGATCCCGAGGATGTCGTGCAGGAAACGTTGCTGGCCATTCATGTGAAACGACATACCTGGCGCCAGGACGCGCCGGTGTTGCCGTGGATCTATGCAATCGCCCGCTTCAAGCTTATCGACGCGTTCCGGCGGCGTGGACGGCGCATCGAGGTCGATATCGACGATATCGCCGAGACATTCGCCGAGCCGGAAACGGAAACCGTCAGCGAGCGCGACATCAACCGGGCTTTGGATGGCCTGTCGCCGGCACAGCGCTCGGTGGTCTCAGCCGTATCGGTGGAAGGCCGCTCTATCGGAGAGACGGCGGCAAGGTTCGGTATCAGCGAGACGGCGGTGCGTGTGTCGCTGCATCGGGGACTTGCCGCAATAGCCAAGCGATTCGGGCGGGAATGACATGAGGACGGACGATCTCATCAAGGCGCTGGACGCCGATGCCGGTAGCAAGGCGATGCCGTTGCAATCGGCCTGGTGGATGGCCGCCGGTGCTGCAGCGGTGATCGCCGCCGTCGTTTTCCTGCTGACCATCGGCCCGCGCCCGGACTTCATGGCGGCCGCGCATACGATGCGCTTTCTCTCCAAGTTTGTTTTCACCATCGTGCTTGCCGTCAGTGCCTTTGCCCTGATCCGCGACTTGTCGACGCCGGGAGCTTCGACGCGCCGGGCAATGGCTTGGATGGCCGCGGCGCCGGTGCTGGTAGCCGTGGCGGTGGTTCTGGAGCTTTTCATGGTGCCGGAGGCGCTGTGGGGCACAAGGATGGTCGGCTCCAACATGATGATCTGCATGACATTCATCCCTTTGATCGGGATCGGACCGCTTGCCATCTTCCTGTGGATGCTGCGCTACGGCGCGCCGACACGACCGGTGCTTGCAGGGGCGGTCGCGGGCCTGCTCGCCGGCGGGCTGTCGGCGACCTTCTATGCCGCGCACTGCTTCGACGATTCGCCGCTTTTCGTTGCTACCTGGTACACGATCGCGATCGCTGTACTGGCGCTGCTTGGTGCGCTTGGCGGGCGATTTTTCGTGCGCTGGTAGTGCGCCACGGCGACACGGCACGTGCTCACCGATCCTTGATCATCCCGCCAACTGTTTGTCGGTCTCGATCAGAACCGGTCCCGAAAAGAGCCTGCTGCTGACGCGAATCTGATCAGCGCGTCGGAACGGGATGCTCGCCGCGATAGTCGTAGAAGCCGCGCCCGGTCTTGCGGCCGAGCCAGCCGGCCTCGACATATTTCACCAGCAGCGGGCAAGGACGGTATTTCGAATCCGACAGGCCGTCGTGCAGCACCTGCATGATCGACAGGCAGGTATCGAGACCAATGAAATCGGCAAGCTGCAGCGGCCCCATCGGATGGTTGGCGCCGAGCCGCATGGCGGTGTCGATGGCGTCGACCGAGCCGACACCCTCATAGAGCGTGTAGATCGCTTCGTTGATCATCGGCAGCAAGATGCGATTGACGATGAAGGCCGGAAAATCCTCCGAGACCGTGATCGTCTTGTCGAGCTGCTTCACAAAGGTCTTGGCCGCCTCGAAGGTCTGGTCCTCGGTGGCGATGCCGCGCACCAGTTCGACCAGCTTCATCAGCGGCACCGGGTTCATGAAATGTATGCCGATGAACCGCTCCGGCCGGTCGGTTTGCGCGGCAAGCCGCGTGATCGAGATCGACGAAGTGTTGGTCGCCAGGATGGCTTCGGGATTGAGCTGCGGACAGAGCTGGGCGTAGATCTTGCGCTTGACGGTCTCGTCCTCGGTCGCCGCCTCGATCACCAGATCGGCGCCGGCAAGATCCGCCATCGCTGGCGCGGAAGAGATGCGCGCCATCGCTTCGTTGCGCACCTTCTCTTCGAGCTTGCCGGAACCCACCTGGCGGGCCATGTTGCCGCTGATGGTGGCGATGCCCTTCTCGATGCGGTCGGGCGATATATCGTAGATCAGCACCTTGTAGCCCGAAAGCGCGGAGACATGGGCGATACCTCCGCCCATCTGGCCCGCGCCGATGATGCCGATCGTCTCGATCTTGCTCATTACACCGATCCCGTCAAAATGCCTTTGCGGCCTGCTTTTTGTGCGGTGCAAACTAAAAGGGCGGGGCGACTTCGTCTACCCCGCCCTCACTATTTAATACGCTTTGGCAGAAAGCGTCAAAGCGCCTTTTGCAACTCCGGCAGGATGACGAAGAGATCGCCGACGAGGCCGTAGTCGGCAACCTGGAAGATCGGCGCCTCCTCGTCCTTGTTGATGGCGACGATGACCTTCGAATCCTTCATGCCGGCGAGGTGCTGGATGGCGCCGGAGATGCCTACCGCGATGTAGAGATCGGGGGCGACGACCTTGCCGGTCTGGCCGACCTGCCAGTCGTTCGGCGCATAGCCGGCGTCGACGGCGGCGCGGGAAGCGCCGACGGCGGCACCGAGCTTGTCGGCGACCGGCAGGATGACCTCCTGGAATTTTTCCGAGGAGCCCAGTGCGCGACCACCTGAGATGATGATCTTGGCCGAGGTCAGTTCCGGACGGTCGGTCTCCGAGAGCTTGTTCTCGACGAAGGTGGACAGGCCCGGATTGGCCGCGGCCTTGACGGTCTCGATGGAAGCCGAGCCGCCCTCGGGTGCTGCCTGGAAGGAGGCGGTGCGCACCGTGATCACCTTCTTGGCGTCGCTCGACTGCACCGTCTGGATGGCGTTGCCGGCATAGATCGGCCGCTTGAAGGTGTCGGGCGATACCACTTCGATGATTTCGGAGACCTGCGCGACGTCGAGCAAGGCAGCCACGCGCGGCGCGACATTCTTGCCCGACGAGGTCGCCGGCGCGATGATGGTGTCGTAGGCGCCTGCCAGCGACACGACGAGTGCCGCCGTCGGTTCGGCGAGACGCTCGGCGAGTTCGTCGGCTTCCGCGAGCAGCACCTTGGTGACGCCCTTCAGCTTGGCGGCAGCATCGGCTGCGCCCTTGGCGCTCTTGCCGGCCACCAGCACATGCACGTCCGAACCGATCTGCAGGGCCGCCGACAGCGCCTTGGCGGTCTGATCGGAAAGGGTGGCGTTGTCGTGTTCGGCGATGAGGAGAATTGCCATTTTATCTGTTCCTTTCCCGATCGCTTACAAAACGCCGGCTTCGTTCTTCAGCTTGTCGACCAGTTCGGCGACGCTCTTGACCTTGACGCCCGCCTTGCGGCCACCTGGCTCCTCGGTCTTGATGACCCTGAGGCGTGGCTTGACGTCGGCGCCGTAGTCGGCGGGCGATTTCTCGTCGAGCTGCTTCTTCTTGGCCTTCATGATGTTGGGCAGCGAGGCATAGCGCGGCTGGTTGAGGCGAAGGTCGGCGGTCACGATCGCCGGCATCTTCAATTCCACGGTCTGCAGGCCGCCGTCGACCTCGCGCGTCACCTTGGCATGATCGCCGTCGAGCACGACCTTGGAAGCGAAGGTGCCCTGCGCCCAGCCCAGAAGCGCCGCCAGCATCTGGCCGGTCTGGTTGGAATCGTCGTCGATCGCCTGCTTGCCCAGGATGACGAGGCCGGGCTGCTCTGCCTCGACCACGCCCTTCAGCACCTTGGCGACGCCGAGCGGCTCGGTCTGCTCGTCGGTCTTGACCAGAATGGCGCGGTCGGCGCCCATGGCGAGCGCGGTGCGCAGGGTTTCCTGCGCCTGCTGCGGGCCGATCGAAACAACGATGATCTCTTCCGCCTTGCCGGCTTCCTTGAGCCGGATTGCTTCTTCCACCGCGATCTCGTCGAACGGGTTCATCGCCATCTTGACGTTGGCGAGTTCAACCGCCGAACCATCGGCCTTCACACGAACCTTCACATTCGCATCCACAACCCGCTTCACGGGCACAAGGATCTTCATTTGCCTGTCACCTCTCTTGAGATAGTTGGGCGCGCCTATAGCAGCCTGCGCCCCTGCTGAGTTGTCGAAAGCCGACATTCCGGATGGAAATTCTGGTCTTTGACCGCCTTAGGCTGCGGCGGAGACGTTTCCGTAGTTGCGGCAACCCTGCACGTCAATACGCCGCAAGCTGCTCAAATCGGTTCAGTCCGAGCTGGAGGCGTTTCCTCGCCCCCAGCGCGGTGTCGCGGCGGGTGGGTCGGGGATCAGCGGTTCCGTGGCAACCGGCTGTTGGTTGGGAGCGCTGGGCGCGACATCTTCGTCAGGGCCTGCAAACAGCGGCACACCGCGGCTGCGCAATATGAGCACCAGAACGGCGCCGGCGATGATGCCGCCGATGTGGCAGGCCCAGGAGATCTGATCCTCGCCGCCGGCGGCAAACATCACCACCTGGAACAGCACCCACAGAATGAGCGGGATGAAGGCCGGAATGCGCAACGGGATGCGGGCAAAGGCCAGCACCCAGACCTTTACTCTTGGATAAAGGATCAGATAGGCGACGACCACGCCGGCGATGGCCCCGGACGCGCCGATCAGCGGCACCTGCGAATCCCAGGCGATGAGCCCCTGAAAGGCCGCTCCCGCAACGGCGCACAACAGATAGAAGATGAGATAGCGGATGTGGCCGAGCGCATCCTCGACATTGTCGCCGAACACCCACAGGAACAACATGTTGCCGCCGAGGTGGAAGATGTCGGCGTGCAGGAAGGAATAGCTGAGATAGCTCAGGCTTTCGGGGATGACGACAAAGCGCGGGTCGAGTTCGGCGGTGTCATGCACGACCGACGGGATGAAGCCGAGGCCAAGCACGGCGGCATTGGAGAAATTCTCGCCGCCGATCGCAGTGATGAGATAGACCAGGGTGTTGACCGCGATCAGCCCGATCGTCACATATTGCAGCCTGATGTGCCGCAGCCTGTTGGTATCGTAGAGCGGGATGAACATGCCGCAGGCCCCTTCCGCTTTCGACAATCAGCGGTTCTTGCCCGGAACCCATAACACGTCGGCGTTTCCGTTGTCATTGACCGCCCGGGCGGCGACAAACAGGAAATCCGAGACGCGGTTGATGTATTTCAGTCCGTCGCGGTTGACGTGTTCGTTCGGGTCCTGGGCCAGGGCCACCATCAGTCGTTCGGCCCGCCGTGCCACCGTGCGGGCGAGATGGAGGGCGGCCGCCGCCGGTGTACCGCCATTGAGCACGAAGGATTTGAGCGGCTGAAGCTGCTTGTTGAGCAGGTCGATCTCCTTCTCGACCCGCTCGGTCTGCACGGCGACGATGCGAAGCGGCTCATAGCCGAGCGGCTTGCCGTCGTCGGGCACGGCGAGATCCGCGCCGAGATCGAATAGATCGTTCTGGATGCGGGCGAGCATGGCGTCGATCGCGGGGTGGCTCGATGCCGTGTGGATCCTGGCGATGCCGATGCAGGCATTGGCCTCGTCGACGGTGCCGTAGGCGTCCACCCGCAGATCGGATTTCAGTCGCCGCTCGCCGGTGCCGAGACCCGTGGTGCCGTCATCGCCGGTGCGGGTGTAGATCTTGTTGAGCTTGACCACGTCGCCTCCCGGCAGCCGATATCTCACTTGCGGGTGAAATACACCGCAAGCAGGATCAGCGCCAGCGCCACGGCCTGCAACAGAACGCGCGTCTGCATCAGCTTGTTCGAGGTGAAGCCGGAACCGCCTCGCATCATGTTGATAAGTCCGCGAACGAGGACGATCACCACGGCGACCATGACCAGGATGGCGAGGATGTTGAAGACGGATGCCATTATTGCGTTTCCAGTTGTTTGGCTTCAGGCTCGCTTGGCGAGCAGGCGATAGAGCATCGATGTGGGCAGGATGCGTTTGAGCGCCGCACCGATCCTGGCCGGCACTGTTACCACATAGTGCGGGCGCGGGCGCCGCGACAGAAGTGCATGGCGCAGCGCCGCATGAACCACCTCCGGTCCGGGTTTCAAGGCCGATTGACTGCCGCCGGCCCGCAGCCGCTCCAGTTGCGCCGCATAGTCGAGGCGGTGGACTGAAGTCTCGTGCTCGATGTTCTTCAAGAACCAGGGAAGGGCGTTGCTGGCGATTTTCGACTTTACCGGCCCGGGCTCGATCAGAGAGACATGGATGCCGCTGCCGGCCAGTTCCTGGCGCTGGCACAGCATCAAGGCCTCCAAGGCGTGTTTCGACGCCGAATAGGCGCCGCGAAAACGCACTGGCATCAAGCCGAGGATCGACGAGCAGTGGACGATTCGGCCGTGCCCCTGGCGGCGCATCACCGGCATCAGCCGGCGGGTCAGGTCATGCCAGCCGAAGAAATTCGCCTCGAACTGCTCCTTGAGCGCGGCAACGGGCAGATCCTCGACGGCGCCGCCTTGCGCATAGGCGCCATTGTTGAACAGGGCGTCGAGCCTGCCGCCGGTGCGGTCGAGCACCGCCGCCACCAGCGCGGCGATGGAATCCGGTTCGCAATAATCGAGATAGAAAGCCTCGATACCGTCGATCTCGAGGGCGGCGATGTCCTGCGGCTTGCGCGCGGTGGCGAACACCCGCCAGCCTTCCGCCTTTAACGCACGGGCGCAATACGCACCAATTCCGGAAGATGCGCCGGTGACGATGATCGGGCGCAACTCTTGCGTTGAACTGTTCGTGGTTTCGCCAAGGGTTGCCATTTGCCGCAATCCCTTCCCATATTCCCGGCGTGGAGACAATTGGAGGGCACGGTTCTTGTTGCGGAAGATCGTTGCACTCAAACGGGTCCTCTACGACGCGCTTGGCCATTTCAACACCGATGACGGCTGGGCGATGGCCAGCCATCTGGCGATCACATCGTTGATGGCCCTGTTCCCATTCCTGATCTTTGCCACGACGCTGGCGAGCTTCCTCGGCGCGCAGGCGTTCTCAGACACGGCCGTGCACCTTGTGTTCGACACCTGGCCCGAGCAGATCGCCAAGCCGATCGCGCGCGAGGTGCTCAATGTGCTGACCGTCAGGCGCACCGATCTCTTGACCTATGGCGTGCTGCTTGCCGCCTACTTCGCCTCGAACGGCATCGAGGCGCTGCGCACGTCGCTCAACCGCGCCTATCGTGTCTCGGAAACGCGCGGCATCATTTACCGCCGGGTGCAGAGCATTATCTTCGTGCTCATCGCAACGGCCGGGTTTCTGGCGATCAGCGTGCTTCTGGTGTTCGCGCCGCTGCTGGCGCGGCTCGCCGAAGCCCATATCGACTGGATCAAGCCCTATATGGGCACCATCACGCTGTGGCGTTATGTGATCGCCTCGGCGGTCATCGTCGGCGGATTGTTTGCTGTCCATTTCTGGTTGCCGGCGGGCAAGCGCCGCCTGGTGTCGATCGTCCCGGGCATCATCTTCACGCTTTCCGGATGGCTTGTCGGCTCGACCGTCTTCGCCACCTATCTCGACCACTTCTCGTCCTACGTGACGACCTATGCCGGCCTCGCCTCGATCATGATCGCCGTGGTCTTCCTCTACATGGTCTCGGCGATCTTCATCCTTGGCGGCGAGCTCAATGCCGCGATCAGCCGCTATCTGGAGGCCCGCGCCCGGGTTGGATGACGGCCGAATTGGAGAACTGGGAGCGGGAGAACTGGGGAACGGGAGAATTGAAGAATTGAAGAATTAAAGAAGTAGCACCCAGCGCCAGATGGGCCCATTTTCCTCAATTCCTCAATTCCTCAATTCCTCAATTCCTCAATTCCTCAATTCCTCAATTCCTCAATTCCTCAATTCCTCAATTCTACAATTCCACCCTTGGTCTGCCGCGCCGTTGCCAGGCCGACGCCGAATGTGGTGATCGCCATGCCGGCAATCTGCAGCGCGTTGAGCTGCTCGTCGAACAAGGCCCAGGCGATGATGGCCGTCACCGCCGGCACAAGATAGAACAGCGAGGCCACTTTCGACATCTCGCCGTCGCGGATCATCACCATCAGCAGGAAGATGGCGCCGAGCGACAGCACCAGCACCAGCCAGGCCATGGCGAAGATCAATTCGCCGTTGATGACGACCGTATGCGTCTCGAAGGCGAGCGAAGCCAGGAGCATCAGCGAGGCGCCGCCGACATACTGCCACATGGTCGCCGCGACGAGGTCGCCGCCGGATGCGAAGCGCTTCTGCCAGATGGTGCCGGCGCTCATGCCGAGCACCGAGACCAGCGAGGCGGCCAGTGTCGCCGCTGTTACGCCGCCGCCGAGCGCGCCGAGCTTCGGCCACAGCACGATGACGATGCCGACGAGGCCGATGCCAAGGCCAAGCCAGTGGCGTGGCAGGATCGCCTCGCCGAGAAGCTTGCCGGCCAGCACCGCCGTGATCAGCGGCTGCAGGCCGACGATCAGGGCCGAAAAGCCGGCCGGCATGCCGTGGTGGATGGCCCAGAACACGGCACCGAGATAGACGCCGTGCATCAGTATGCCGGCGCCGGTGGCATGCAATGCCTCCTCGCGGGTGGCTCCCTTCGAGCCCAGCACCAGCATCAGGACGGCCAGCAGGATGGCGGCGATGACGAAACGCGCGGCAAGGAAGGTGAACGGCTCCGCCCACGGCATGGCATAGCGCGCGCCGATGAAGCCGGTCGCCCACAAGACGACGAAGGTGGCGGGAATGAACCGCTTGATGCTGTGCATGTTCCGGAGACCGCCTGGGAGAGTTGAACGTGGCGCTGCTCTACTGCGCTTCAATGCGACGCGCAAAGTGAAACCGTTGATCCATGCATCATCGGAATTCAACGGCCGGTGCACTTGGCGGGCGGTTTCTCGGATAGCCCCGGCCTCAAAGCCCGACCATCCGCCTGATGTCGTCGGGTGATGCGCCGGCATGGCGCAAGGCGGCAAGTCCGGTATCGCCGAGGCTCTTGGACAGCTTTCGTCCATCCGGCCCGAGGATGAGACGATGATGGAAATAGGCAGGCTGCGGCAGCGCGAGGAGTTCCTGCAGCAGGCGCTGCACGGCGGTGGCGGAAAACAGATCCTGCCCACGCACGACGTGGCTGATGCCTTGCAGCGCATCGTCCATGACGACGGCGAGGTGGTAGCTGGTCGGGATGTCGCGGCGCGCCACGATCATGTCGCCCCACTCCTGCGGGCGGGCTTCGATAGAGCGTGCCACAAGCAGCGTCTCGTCGGAATACTCGGTCCATGACAGGGCCTTGCCGACACGGGCCATGGCCGCTTCGACATCCAGTCGCCAGGCGAAAGGCGTGTTTTCGGCGATCCGCCGCTTGCGTTCCTTCATCGGCAGCGCCTTGTCGGCGGCGGGATAGAGCGGTACGCCGTCGGGATCGCGCGGCCAGTCGCGTCCGTGCTTTTCGCTGTCGGTGATAAAGGCGCGGATCTCGCCGCGGCTCATGAAGGCGGGATAGACGAGTTCATCCGCGATCAGCCGGTCAAGCATCGCCTTGTGCTCGGCGAAATGCTCCGACTGGCGGCGCACCGGCTCTTCCCAGGCGAGCCCCAGCCATTTCAGATCGGCAAGCACGCCGGCCTCGAATTGCGGCGTGCAGCGCGTGGTGTCGATGTCCTCGATGCGCAGCAGCAGGCGGCCGCCAGCCTGTGTCGCGAGCTTCTGGTTGAGCAGCGCCGAATAGGCGTGGCCGAGATGCAGTTCGCCGTTGGGGCTGGGCGCGAAGCGGAATGTCAGGAGTGTCATCTCTTGGGCGGCAATCGGGTTGTGCGGCGGTTTTGCCAATTGCTACCGTGCTGCCGGTCGAGGAACAAGAAAGCATGCAGCGTATCGTGACATCGGACGACATTGCCCGGGGCCTCGACGCGCTTTGCGTGATCGACCCACGCCTGCAAAAGGTGCGCGGCATGGCCGGCGAGGTGCCGCTGCGACTTTCAGAGCCGGGGTTTCGAAGCCTGGCGTCAATTGTCGTTTCACAGCAAGTGTCGCGCGCCAGCGCCGATGCGATCTTCGGCCGGCTGACCAAGCTCGTCGATCCGCTGACGTCGCAGGCTATCCTGGCTGCCGGCGAAGACATGTTCCGCGAGGCCGGCCTGTCGCGGCCGAAGCAGCGTGGCCTGATCGCAATTGCGAAAGCCGTGGTCGACGGCCTCGACCTGCATCACCTCTGTTGGCTCGATGCCCAGGAGGCGATCACGACGATGACGGCGGTGCCGGGCATCGGTCCGTGGACGGCGGAAGTGTACCTGTTGTTTGCCGCCGGGCATCCCGACATCTTCCCCGCGCGCGACGTCGCCCTGCAGAGCGCGGTCGGCCATGCACTCGGCATAGACCCGCGTCCGCCGGAGAAAACACTGATCCAACTCGCCGAATCATGGAGCCCGTGGCGAGGTGTCGCATCGCGGCTTTTCTGGTCCTATTATCGCGAAACCAGAGGGCGGGACGCCGCACCACCGGCCTGAAACCGCAAAAAAGCATGAAAATCCTATCTTTTTGCTGCTTCGACGACGCGACAATCCGCTTCACATCCCTGTCATGTCGGGCTTACAGTATCCTCGCCGTTCGGTTCTAGAACCAAGGAGGTAAACACGTGACGGTTGCCGTATCTCCGGATGGGCTTCCAGCACTGGTGCTGAATGCGGATTACCGTCCGCTCAGCTATTACCCCTTGTCGCTCTGGTCCTGGCAGGACGCGATCAAGGCGGTGTTCCTCGACCGGGTGAACATCGTCGCCGAATACGAGCACGCCGTCTCCTCGCCGACCTTCTCGATGAAGCTGCCGAGCGTGGTCAGCCTGAAGGCCTATGTGAAGCCGTCGAGGCATCCGGCCTTCACCCGCTTCAACGTCTTCCTGCGCGACCGCTTCCAGTGCCAGTATTGCGGCACGCCGGAGGACCTGACATTCGACCACGTCATCCCCCGCCATCGTGGCGGTGCCACGACATGGGAGAACGTCGTTGCCGCCTGCTCGCCCTGCAACCTCAGGAAAGGCGGCATGATGCCGGCGCACGCCAAGATGTGGCCGCTGCAGAAGCCTTTCCAGCCGACAGTGCACGATCTGCACAATAACGGCCGCCTATTCCCGCCCAACCACCTGCATGAAAGCTGGATGGATTATCTCTACTGGGATGTCGAACTCGAGCCCTGAGATCGGGCCAGCTCGGTCGCTCACTTATCAGCGGCTTCGCGCTTAAGGACCGCCTTCCCCCACTCCGTCGCCGCTTCGCGGCGCCACCTCTCCCCCCTCCGGAGCAGGGCTATCGCATATGAGTAAAGAGCTGGAAGAGGAAGTCTCTGTTCCATCTGGCTCTTCGCATCTTGCTGGCGATGGGTTTG
>NZ_JAMYOR010000068.1:0-34565 GCF_040319965.1 Mesorhizobium sp. M0830
GGCGGGGGGGGGGGCGTTTCCCGGGTTATTCTTCTCCCCCGCCTTCACCCCCACACGCCGGTGGGGGGTCCCACCTTATCTCACGCGGTTGGCCGTTCGCGCCCGGGTTTTCTTTTGTTGCCCCGCGCTGCTGTCTTGCCTGCTCGGCCTCGACCGGCTGTTCCAGGCCGACCGCGAGGACGGCTCGCTCGATCTGCTGGTGCTCGGCAATGATCGCAACATGCTGGCCTTGACGGTGCTGACCAAATGCCTGGCGCATTGGGCGGGCAGCGTTTTGCCGCTGGTCATCGCCGCTCCCTTGCTCGGCCTGTTCATGAACATGGAGCCGCTCGGCATCGGCGCGACGGCGCTGACCCTATTGGTCGGCACTCCGGCAATCACCTTTATCGGTGCCGCCGGTGCGGCGGTGGCGGTGGCGCTGCCGCGTGGCGGGCTACTGATCTCGGTACTGGTGCTGCCGCTGACCATTCCGGTGCTGATCTTCGGCGTTTCGGCGAGCTATGGCGCGACGGCCAATCCCGACCCGTTTCTGCAACCCTTCCTCATTCTTGCCGCGCTGACACTGTTTCTTGCAGTGCTGGGTCCAGTCTCGGCGGCGCTGGCGCTGCGCCACGGCACGGATTGAGTGACATCAGTCATGGTTTGCGCGACATCAAGGGGTCGCGGCGCAGCGATCCTATAAGTTCGGAGGCGGCGGTGCGGCAGCCGATTGCGAAGCTGCCAGCACGCCGTTATGGGAAGGTATGATCGGGCGAGACGGAAGGATGCGGTTGCAAGGAAGGACGTCGTCGATGGAGCGGCAGCCATGAGCGCGCACGCACTTTATGTGACCGCAGCCTATGGCATCACCGCCGTGGTGCTGATCGGGCTGATCGGCTGGATCCTGCTCGACCAGCGGGCCCGAAAACGCGAGCTCGCCGAACTGGAGGCGGCCGGCGTGCGGCGTCGCTCCGACAAGGCAGCCAAATCATGAGCACACAAACGGAAACGCCGACACCCCGTCGCCGCCTGTTCGTGCTCTTGCCGCTGCTGATTTTCCTCGGCCTGGCCGGACTGTTCCTGTCGCAACTGTTATCGGGGCGCGACGTTTCGGAGGTGCCGTCGGCGCTGATCGGCCTGCCGGCGCCGCAGACCAGCCTGCCGGCGCTCGAAGGCAGCAACCTGCCGGGGCTCGATTCGAAAGCCTTCGCCGGCAAGGTCACATTGGTCAACGTCTTTGCATCGTGGTGCGCGCCGTGCCGCGAAGAGCATCCGGTGCTTTTGGCGCTGTCGCAGGACAAGCGTTTTGTCCTGGCGGCGCTGAACTATAAGGACCAGCCGGAAAACGCCCGCCGGTTCCTCGGCGATCTCGGCAATCCGTTTCAGGCGATCGGGGTCGACGAAGCCGGCCGCGCGGCGATCGACTGGGGTGTCTACGGCGTGCCGGAAACCTTCGTCATCGGCAAGGACGGCAAGATCGCCTACAAGCATGTCGGTCCGCTGACGCCCGAGACGGCGAGGGATCTTTTGCTGCCACAAATTGAAAAGGCGCTGGCGGCACGTTGATATTCAGGTGATGCCGGCCTACGAACGGCGGCTTCCTGCGCTTCCGGTGCTCACGTACCCAAAAGTACGCTCCGCTCCGGTTCTCGGAACCCACCATTCTCGGCTCGGCCTGACCTGAATCTCAACGCGCCTTGGCGGCGCGTATCACGAGAGACTTGAGATCAGCCGTAGATCTGCTTGTGGACCTGGTAGAGCATTTCCGAGCGGTCGGCGCGCATGTCGGCGAGATCGCGGCTGGAAAAGCTGTCGATTTCGGCGACAAGGCGGTTGTAGTGCTTGCGCTTGGCAATGCTATTGCGAGCGCGGGTCATGAGACTGTCGAGGATCATAGCAAGGTTCCTTATGGCGCCGCATTTGCGCGGCCGTTATTCCTCCCTTGATCGATACGAAGCATGACATAGTAATGGTGCATTGCAAAAAGAAGATGTTGCAATGCACCATTGCGTCCAGCGCATAGCCGGTTAAAGCCACATTTACCCGAGTTAAGCCGACTTAACCCAAGTTAACCGCGATCAACCCGCATTCCCTCAATCACGTCTGAAGGAGACCGCGGACGATTTCACGGATCGATCTTGCCATATCGATCGCCGGCTGGCTTGATCCGATCTCACGTGATGCCGGGAGGAAAAGTATGGCGGCCGCAGACTATTATGAAGTTCTCGATCCACGCTTCGCACGCCTGTTCAACGGCAACGCGCAGGTCGAGAAGCTGTTCACCGGATGCCAGTGGGCGGAAGGACCGGCCTGGTTCGCCGCCGGCCGCTATGTCGTCTGGTCCGACATCCCCAACAACCGCATGCTGCGCTATGACGAGACCGACGGCAATGTCAGCGTCTTCCGGCAACCATCCGGCAACTCCAACGGCAATACGGTCGACCGGCAGGGCCGGCTGGTGACTTGCGAGCATTCGGGCCGCCGCGTCAGCCGCACCGAGTTCGACGGCTCGGTCACCACCATCGCCGCCAAATGGAAGGGCAAGCGGCTGAACTCGCCCAACGACGCGGTGGTGAAGTCGGACGGCTCGATCTGGTTCACGGATCCGAGCTACGGCATCGACACCGACTATGAAGGCGACAAGGCCGACAGCGAAATCGGCGCCTGCCATGTCTACCGGGTCGATCCCGGCACCGGCGACGTCGAAGCCGTTATCACTGACATGGTCAGGCCCAACGGGCTGGCTTTCTCGCTTGACGAGAGCAAGCTCTATGTCGCCGACACCGGCCGCACGCATGGCGCGCAGAACCCGGCGCATTTGCGGGTGTTCAATGTCGGCAAGGGCGGCAAGAAGGTGTCGGGCGAAAAGATCTTCGCCGACTGCACCGCCGGCCTGTTCGACGGCTTCCGCCTCGACGAGGACGGACGCATCTGGACAAGTGCTGCCGACGGCATCCATTGCTACGATCCGGACGGCACGCTGATCGGCAAGATCAAGGTGCCGGAGGTGACCGCCAATTGCGTGTTCGGCGGCAACAAGCTGAATTGCCTCTACATCGCAGGCACGACCTCGCTCTACATGGTGCGGCTCATGGTCAACGGCGCCAAGACCTATTGAGACTGTTTGGAAATTCTACTCTGGCGGCCATCTGATGGCGTTTTCTGCGCTTCCCCGTTCTACTGCGTCAGCGCAGTAGAACTGAGCTCACGGACCCAAATGTCCGCTGCGCTCCGGTTCTCGAAACCACCACCATATGACTCGCCAGAGCGAATTTCGAAACAGTCTCATACCGACAGTCAACAAATCGAAGGGGAGGACGTCATGCCATTCGTCAACATCCGCATCGTCAAGGAAGTGATCGCCGCCGATCCGGCGGGCAAGAAGGCGGATATCGCCAAGAAGGTCACGGCGGCCATCATGGACGCCACGGGCCTTGGCAATGACGATATCTGGGTGGTCTTCGAGGAGGTCAATGCGCGTGACTGGTATGTCGGGAAGACGGATGTGGAGACATTGAGGGGGAAGAAGTAGTTCGAAGGCATGGCGGCCCAGCCCCACGCCTTCGTCATCCTAGGGTCTGCGCCGCGTCGCTGCGCTCCTTGCTCCGCCCTAGGATGATGAAGCGCGGTGATGGCCGCTCAGCATCAACGCGCGCGAATGAAATCCGCGAAAGCATTCAGCGCATCATGCATCGCCAGCCGTTTTTTTGGCTCGGCCAGAATGGCTTCCACCTCCGCCGGCTTCTTGCCGAGCAGGGCAATCTCCAGCACATCGTCGCAAAGCGCGAACGACATGGTGTGCATGATCTCGGCCAATGCGGCGCGGGCAAACAGCGAGCGTGGCGAGGCGTGCACCAGCATGGCGGGCTTGGCGACGGCGGCGTCGCGCGAGACCAGCCAGTCGAGGGCGTTCTTCAGTACGCCGGGCACGCCGTGGGCATATTCGGGACAGGAGATGATAACGCCGTCGGCACGGGTGACGGCGTCGATCAGTTCGGCGGCTTCGAGCGGCGTCCGCTCGCCCTCATCGTCGGGATTGAAGATCGGCAGACGGCCAAGCCCGTCATAGATGGCGATGCGACAGCCGGTCGGCGCATTGCACGCCAGTGCCGCGATCAGGGCCGAATTGGTGGAGGCCGCCCGCAGGCTGCCGGAGATGGCAAGGATGTTCAGCAAGGCAGGAAACCGGGCGGACGAATCGTCGTCCGAAAAACCTACCACATCGTCTGCTTATATTCCTCATCGAGCCAGCGGTCGGTCGCCTCGGCCGAATCGGCAACCGCCAACTGATCGCGCAGGATTTGGCCGAGCGTCGGCAGCGTCGCGCGGTCGTACCAGGTCTCCGGCTTCCACAAATCCGAGCGCATGAAGGCCTTGGCGCAATGCATGTAGGCGGCCTTGACGGTGACCACGACGACGCTTTGCGGTTCCTTGCCGTCGATGGCAAGCCGCTCGCGAAGGCCCCCGTCGACGGTGATGCGGGCCTCGCCGTTGACGCGCAGCGTCTCGTTCATGCCGGGAATGAGGAAGAGCAGTCCGACCGAGGATGGAGGAGGATGTTCTCCAGCGTGTCGAGCCGGTTGTTGCCGGGTCGGTCCGGAATGGCGATGGTGGTGTCGTCGAGCACGGCGGCAAAGCCCGGTTTGTCACCTTTCGGCGTCACGTCGGCATTGCCGGCGCCGTCGGATGAGCCGATCAGCACGAACGGGCTCTTGCCAATGAAGGAGCGGCAATGGCCGTCGAGCGCTTTCAATTCCTTACGGATCGAGCCGTCGGTCGGTCGCGGCGTCTTGTAGATCGTCCTCAGTTCGTCGCGCGTGGTGACGAATTCCACGGCCCTCTCCTATTTCCCGGTCTTGTCCTCAAGCGAATGGCGCAGGATCAGCGGCATCTGGCTAAAGGTGAACAGAAGCGTGATCGGCATGATGCCCCAGACCTTGAAGGTAACCCAGGCGTCGGTGGAAAAATTCCGCCACACCACCTCATTGGCAAGGGCCAGGAACAGGAAGAACAGGCCCCAGCGAAAGGTCAGCTTGCGCCAGCCTTCGGCATCGAGGCTGAAGGCCGAATCGAAGACATAGCCAAGCAGCGACTTGCCGAAGTAGAGGCCGCCAAGCAGCACGCCACCGAACAGCGTGTTGACGATGGTCGGCTTCATCTTGATGAAGATGTCGTCCTGCAGATAGAGCGTCAGCGCGCCGAAGATGAAGACGACGACGCCCGACACCATCGGCATGATCGGCAAGGTGCGCATCAGCAGCCATGAGGCGATCAGCGCGATTGCCGTGGCGGCCATGAACAGGCCGGTGGCGACGAAGATCGGGCCGCCGAACTCGGCCAGGACAGGGAATTTCTGCACTAGCCAGGCGCCGCGCGCATTGGTGAAGAAGAACACCATCAACGGCCCCAGCTCCAACACCAGCTTGAGCAGCGGATTGACGCCTTCCTTCTTTTGTTTTTGCGGATCGGACGGATCGCGTTCGAGAATGGGTGGGTTCATGGAAGCTCTTTCTTACGCAGGATCCGATCCAAAAAGGCTGCAACTTTTTGGGACATGCTTGTTAGGCAACTCCAGCGATCGCCCTGGCGAATTCGCTTGCCGAGAACGGTTCGAGGTCGTCGACCTGTTCGCCGACGCCGATGAAATAGACCGGCAATTTGTGCTTCGCCGCGATCGCCACCAGAATACCGCCGCGCGCCGTGCCGTCCAGCTTGGTCATCACAAGGCCGTTGACGCCGGCGACATTGCGGAAGATTTCGACTTGGTTGAGTGCATTCTGGCCGGTGGTGGCATCGACCGTTTGCAGCACGGTGTGCGGCGCTTCCGGATCGAGCTTGCCGAGCACGCGGACGATCTTTTCGAGCTCCGCCATCAACTCGGTCTTGTTTTGCAGGCGGCCGGCGGTGTCGATGATCAGCACGTCGGAGCCGGCGTCCTTGGCCTTCTCGAAGGCGTCATAAGCGAGGCCGGCGGCATCGGCGCCGAGCTTGGAGGCGATGACAGGCGATTTCGTCCGCTCGCCCCAGATCTTCAACTGCTCGATCGCGGCGGCGCGGAACGTGTCGCCGGCGGCGAGCATCACCGACAGGCCGCCATCGGTGAGCTTGGCGGCAAGCTTGCCGATGGTCGTGGTCTTGCCGGTGCCGTTGACGCCGACCACCAGGATGACATGCGGCTTGTGCGAGAGATCGAGTTCCAGCGGCATGGCGACGTGGGTCAGCACCTTCTCCACCTCGGCCGCCATGATGGTGCGAACCTCGGTGTCGGAGACATCCTTGCCGTAGCGGCTGGCGGCCAGCGCATCGGTGACGCGCAGCGCGGTTTCCATGCCGAGATCGGCACGGATCAGCACGTCCTCCAGATCCTGCAGCGTCTCCTCGTCCAGCTTGCGCTTGGTGAAGACCCCGGCAATGTTGCCGGTCAGTTCCTTGGACGAACGGGCAAGCCCGTCCTTCATGCGCTGGAACCATGAGCGCCTCGGCGCCGGCTCCGGTGCCTTCTGCGGCTCTGCCTTCTGCTCGACCTTCCTGGTGACGGTTACCTTGCCAGGAACGGATTTTGGCGCGGGGACGGCCTGCGGTTCGGGCGCGATCTCGGCTATGACCGGCTGCGATTCGATCGGCGCAGGCTGGCGAATGGGAGGTGCGATTTCGGCCGGCGGAGCTTCCGGTTCACTCGCTGCCACGCCTTGTGCAGGTTCGCGCTGCCGCTCACCCTTACCCTCTCCCCGTGAAGGACGGAGCGAGGCGGGCGTCAGCGTTGAGGCTTCTTCTTCGAAGTCTGATGGTGGCTGAGGGGCCGGCGCCGGCGTCGGCACCTCGATCGGAGTTGGTGTCTCTGCCGGTGGAACCTCGACCGGCGGCACCGGCACTTCGACCGGGGCCGGTTCCGGTTGCTTTTCCGGGCGTGACGGAACGATCTCCGGCTCGGCCGGCGCGGGTGGCGGTAGCTCTTGCGGCTGAGGTTTGGGAGCAGGTTCCGGGACGGCGGGAGGTGTTGGTATTTCCTCGGGCGCCGGCGGCTCGGCAGGCGTCTCAGGCGCGGGTTCTTCTTCCGGTTCGGGCTTCGGCAGAGGTTCCGGCGCGGGCGGAACGGTAGGCTCCGGCGCTGGCGGAATCGAAGGTGCCGGTTCGGGCGCCGGCTCCTCGACAGGCGCCGGTTCCGGCGCAGGGATCACCTTCGGCTCGACCGCGGGCGTTGGCGCAGTCTCCGCCTCGGGCTCCAGCTCGTCGCGCTTCAAAAACTCCGGCACGACCTGCTCGGCCGCCGGCTTCAGCGCATCGAGTGCTTCCCACTTGATCGGCGGCAAAGGGGCGGTTTCGTCGACCCGCTCCTCGACCACCTCCTTCTTGCCGAACGAAAATATCTTCTTGAAAAAACCAGCCATGCTTTACGTTTCTCAGGCCGCGCGGGCGGCAAGGGGGGTCGCGATCAGCCGGGCACCATCGTGGCCCGATATATCGGCCCCGATGATTTCGCCCGGTGCGCCCGTGCCGAGTGCGGCAAGCGTAAACCCTTCGGTTCGGCCAAGTCCGTCGCGCTCGATCAGGATCGACTGACGGGTTCCGGAAAGCGATGACAGATGCCTGACATAGGCAGCGTCACCCGCGGCGCGCAGCCGGGCGGCGCGCTGCTTGACCAATTCTCGGCGGAGCTGCGGCATGCGCGCGGCAGGCGTGCCGTCGCGCGGGCTGAAGGGGAAAACGTGGAGATGGGTCAGGCCACACTCCTCGACGATTTTTTCCGAGTTCTCGAACATTTCGTCGGTCTCGGTCGGGAAGCCGGCGATGATGTCGGCGCCGAAGACGATGCCGGAGCGCAGCTTGCGAACGTCCTCGCAGAAGCGGATCGACTGGTCTCGATTGTGCCGGCGCTTCATGCGCTTCAGGATCATGTCGTCGCCCGATTGCAGCGACAGATGCAGATGCGGCATCAGCCTGGGCTCGGTGGCGATGGCGTCGAGCAGATCGTCGTCAGCCTCGATAGAATCGATCGAGGACAGCCGGAGGCGCTTCACATCGGGCACCTGCCTGAGGATGGTTTTTACCAGTCTGCCGAGCTTCGGCGCGCCCGGCAGGTCGGCGCCAAAACTGGTCATGTCGACACCGGTCAGCACGATCTCGGCATAGCCGTTTCCGGCGAGCCGCTTGACCTGGTCGACCACGGCGCCCATGGGCACCGAGCGCGAATTGCCGCGGCCGTAAGGAATGATGCAGAAGGTGCAGCGGTGGTCGCAGCCGTTCTGCACCTGTACGAAGGCGCGTGCGCGGCCCTCGATGGCGTCGACCATGTGGCCTGCGGTTTCGCGCACCGAAAAGATGTCGTTGACGCGCGCCTTCTCGGTGTCGTTGACGCCGAAATCCGGCAGCGCGCGATAGGAGTTCGCCTTCAGCTTCTCCTCGTTGCCGAGCACGAGATCGACCTCGTCCATTGAGGCGAATTTTTCAGGCTCGGTCTGCGCGGCGCAGCCGGTGACGATGATGCGGGCTTGCGGGTTGTCGCGGCGCGCCTTGCGGATCGCCTGTTTGGCCTGGCGCACGGCTTCGCCGGTGACGGCGCAGGTGTTGAAGATCACGGCGCCGCCTTCCAGCGCACCAAGGCCGGCACTTTCGGCCTCGCGCCGCATCACCTGCGATTCATAGGTGTTCAGCCGGCAGCCGAACGTCACCACATCGATGCCCTTGGACACCGGGCTCTTGGACAGAGCGGACATCAGGCCGCGCTTTCGGTGTCGCGGGCCCATGTTCCAGCCGCCGGATCGAAGCTGCCGGAAAATTCCCATTCGGCGGCGCCGGTGAGGATGACGTGGTCATCGTCGCGCCATTCGACATGCAGCGTGCCGCCGCCGGGGGTCAGCAGGCTGACGCTGCGACCGGTCCGGTTGGTGCGGGCGGCTGCGACCACTGCGGCGCAGGAGGCCGAGCCGCAGGCCTTGGTCAGGCCGGCGCCACGCTCCCATGTGCGGATGATCATGGTTTCGGGTGAGGTGACCTGAGCGATGGTGATGTTGGCCCGTTCGGGAAACATCGGATGGTTCTCGAGCAGCGGGCCGAAACGGTCGAGCTCGTAGGACCAGACGTCGCGATCGACCCAGAAGATGGCGTGCGGATTGCCCATCGAGACGACAGAGGGTGAATGCAGCACCGGCGCGTCGATCGGGCCGATCTGCAGCTCGATCATGCGGGTGTCGTGGAATTCCTCGGCCAGTGGAATGTCCTGCCAGCCGAAGCGCGGTATGCCCATGTCGACCGAGATCGAGCCGTCGGCATGTTCGCGCGCGTTGAGAATGCCGGCGACGGTCTCGAAAGTGAAGGTCTTCTGGCCGGTCTCGGCGGCGAGCGCCTGGACAACGCAGCGCATGCCATTGCCGCAGGCCTGCGCGCCGGTTCCGTCGGAATTCAATATGTCGATGAAAAAGGCGGTGCCCGGCGTCCTGGCGTCGTGGATCGCCATGATCTGGTCGAACCTTGTCGCGGCATCCGCGTTCAGCGCGATTGCCGCGGCCGCCGTCACCCGATCGGCACGGCTACGCATGTCGGCAACGATGATCTCGTTGCCGATGCCGTTCATCTTGGCGAATGGGGCGGTGCTGGCCATTGCTCCGAAAATTCCGTGTCCGATTGGCGCTATATGGCGGAAACGGGCAGGAATTACCAGTGCGGAGCCACTTTACGTCACCGCGAAAATGCCGAGTACCATCAACAGGAAGATGATCAGAACGATGCCGATGAGGATGCGCGCACCGGTTGCGGCAGCACCTGCCAGCGCCGGCATGCCGAGCAGGCTCGCCGCCGCGGCGATGATCAGCAAAATGACAATCCATTTGAGCATGGGAATGCCTCGCAAACCGATAGATTTTGAAACCGTATGAAAAACGCGGTTGCCGCGCTTGGGTTCCCGTCGGCTTGCGAGGCCGCTGCCCGTTGACCGACCTAGCCGGCGATCTCGATATCGGTGGTGAAGGGCGCCGTCTTGCTCGAATTCTCGTCATGCATGAGAAAGTCGCACCGGTATTTGCCGGGCGGCAAGCCGTCGAGGGAGAGGTCCAGCTTGAAGAACAGTTCGCGGTTGTGTGAGCGGGAGGCGACCTGGACACGGCCGACCTTCTCACTTGTCCCGAGGGTCTCGCCGGCCGCTGAAACGACGGTGATGTCGACGGAAAGTGCGATCATGCTGTTGCCAAGACCGTCCGTGCCATAGCCGTAGCCAACAGGCTCCATATAGAGCACGATCTTCTCGCCAGGTTTGTAGATGCGATTGGCACGCTCGCTGTAGATGCCGAAACCGCTTGCGGAATCGACCTGTTTGACATTCTGGACGGTCAGCGGCATCGCTTGCCAGAAGGCTTCCTCCGCGCCGCGGAATTTGTCCAGCGCGCCGGCGCCGTCACCCGACTGCAGCAGTTTTTCGGCCTCGGTGGCGCGGTCGCCGATTTCGCCTGCGAAAGCGCATGGCGTCGAAAACGCCAGCGCCATCAGAACTGCCACGATCGATTTCATCTGAATTCCCCTTTGCCCGTTAGGCTGACCATCTGCGAAAATGACCGGGGCGTAAATGGCCAATGCAGACGTCAGTCGCGCCCGATCTCGGGCACGCTCCAGACCTCGCCGGGCCGCAAGGCGCGAAAGCGCTCTCGTGGGACGCCTTGGTCATCAAGCGCCTCGGTCAGTTTTCGCGCCGGCTCGTCGATCGGTTCGTCGGTGAGCTGGAAAGTGCCCCAGTGGCAGCCGGCGGCGAAAGCGGCGTTGCACAATGTCATGCCTTGCACCGCCTCCTCCGGATTCTGGTGCTGCGGCGCCATGAACCAGCGCGGCTCATAGGCACCGATCGGCAGGATGGCGAAGCGGAAGCCGCCATGTTTCTCGGCCATCAGCCGATAGTTGATGCCGCCGTGGAAGCCGGTGTCGCCGGCGAAATAGAGTTTGCCGTTCGGCGTCCCGACGACGAAGCCGGCCCACAGCGCCATGCGCCGGTCGCGGGCGCCCCGCGCCGACCAGTGGTGCGCCGGCTCGACATGGACGACGACGCCATTGCCGACCTCGACCCTGTCGCCCCAATCGTGCGCCGACAGCCGCATGCCGGGAATCGCATCGCCAATCAGGGTATCGTTGCCGAGCGGAGTGAGCACCAGCGGGTCGTGGCCGGCCTTCAGCCGCTTCAGCGTGGCGAGGTCGAGATGGTCGTAATGATTGTGGCTGACCAGCACGAGGTCGATCGGCGGCAGGTCGGCGAAAGCGATGCCTGGCGGATTGATGCGCCGTGGACCGGCAAAGAAAAGCGGCGACGCGCGCTGCGACCAGACCGGGTCGGTCAGGATGTTCAGACCGGCCGTCTGGATCAGCAAGCTGGAATGGCCCACCATCGTCACATCAAGCGCGGCGCCTTCGACGCTCGCGGCCGGCTTTGCCTGCGGGAAGGGGCTTGGATTCGTCGCCGGCCATTTCGAGCGCTTGCCATTCAACTGCCATTTCAGCAGGTCGGCGAAACGGCCGGGCAGCTGGCCGTCGGGATTGAAGAACAAGGTGCCGTCGAAATGATCGCTGGGCGGGCCGCTATAGTAGCGATTGGCGGCTCTCTTTCTCGCGGCCAATTTTGCGGCTCCGGCAGGTTGCGTCTCCCTGACATAGGCGCTGTGCCTGCTTGCGCAAGCGTGTGACCGCCGAATGCCAGGGGGCGGCCAGTGTCAACCGGGACCTCAGGGCGACGCGCGACAGTGGCCCGTACCATCGCGATTGCGACAAATTTGCAACAAATCTTGCTGCAAACCGTATTTTAACCATATCGGGTTGAAATTTCGCCACCTTCTCCATCTTGGTGGAGGTGAGATTGTGCGGACGGCTTCCCCCCAGCCGGATCCGACGGAGGTTGGAATGACTTTTTCGAAAACCGGCCTGGTGGCCGTATCGCTGGCCGCGCTCGTTGCGAGCGGCTGTTCGACCTCACGTTTCTCGTCGATGGGCGATCAGCAGCCGGCACCGCTGGAGGCCGCGCCCGCCGGCAAGGTGACCGCGAACCAGCTACCGCCGCCGGCGTCGCCCGGCACCACGGACCCGTCGCAATTCCCGACCGCGCCGGCGAATACGCAGGTGGCCTCGCTGCCGCCGGACGGTACGGCGCCCGCCGGAGCCTCGGATCTCAATGCCGCCAGCGTCGCCGGCGTCTGGAATGCCAGCGTTTCGGGCCAGAGCTGCAAGGTGGCGACGCCGCAGACCAAGTTCGGTGCCGGCTTCCGCGCCGGGCCGCTGCATTGCCCGGCACCGATCGACGGCATCAAGTCGTGGAACGTCGCCGGCAAGCAACTGACGCTTTATGACGAGAATGGCGGTGCGCTGGCGCGGCTCTATTCCTCGGGCGGCTCGAAATTCGACGGCCAGACTTCGAACGGCCAGCCGATTTCGCTTACAAGATAGACATATTTTTCCTGGAAATTGCTCCGGAACGACATGACCGATGCATCTGCGTGACGGCCTCCAGATCCATGCGACCGTCAGGCAGCGTTACGACCATCTGGTGGAAACGGGGGCGATCGAACGCGATCCGCTACAGGAGCGGATCGCAGCTGCGCTTGACCGGCTGACCGATGAGATTTCGGCCAAGCGGCTGGCACAGAAGTCCAGCGCGCTGGGCTGGCTGTTTGCCCGCAAGCGCGGAACGCACGAGGCCGTCAAAGGGCTCTACATCCATGGCGGCGTCGGCCGCGGCAAGACCATGCTGATGGACATGTTCTTCGAGCTTGTGCCGGTACGGCGCAAACGCCGCGTCCACTTCAACGACTTCATGGCCGATGTCCAGGACCGCATCCAGAAGCACCGGCAGGCGCGCAAGAACGGTGACGTCAGGGAAGACGATCCGATCCCGCCCGTCGCCAAGGCGCTTGCCGAGCAGGCCTGGGTGCTGTGCTTCGACGAGTTCTCGGTCACCGACATTGCCGACGCGATGATCCTGTCGCGGCTGTTTTCGGCGCTGTTTGCCAACGGCGTGGTGCTGGTCGCCACCTCGAACGTGGCGCCGGAAGATCTTTATAGAGAAGGGCTGAACCGCCAGCTTTTCCTGCCCTTCATCGGCATTCTGGAGCGGCATGCACAGGTGCTGGCACTCGACGCCGACAAGGACTACCGGCTGGAAAAGTTCGCCCGCATGCCGGTCTATGTCACGCCGGCCGGTGCGGCGGCCGACCAGATACTCGACGAGGCCTGGCAAACCATGACGCGTGGCGTGCCGATTACGGAGACCTCGCTGACCCTCAAGGGCCGGCAAGTGGTCGTGCCGCGCGCAGCAGGCGATGCGGCGCGGTTTTCCTTCGCAGATCTCTGCGAAAGGCCGCTTGGGGCACGCGACTACCTGGCGATCGCCGGGCGCTTTTCGACCATCTTCGTCGACCATGTCCCGGTGCTCGGCGAAGGCAAGCGCAACGAGGCCAAGCGCTTCATCCTGTTGATCGACACGCTTTATGACCATCATGTGCGGCTGGTGATGAGTGCGGAGGCTCCACCGCCGCAGCTTTATCTCGCAAAGCGTGGCGTCGAGGTCTTCGAATTCGAGCGCACGGCATCGCGCCTGATCGAGATGCAGAGCCACGAATGGCTGGAGGATTGGGCGGAGCGGCAGAAGGTGAAGGCGGCGCCAGAAGCGCAGCAGGCGCAGGCGTAGGCTCAGAGACGTAGGTTCCCCTCTTGCATCGTTGACGGTTGGCGAAACCGGCGCGACGATCGATCTCCTTCCTTGAGGGGGAGATGGCCGGCAGGCCAGAGGGCGTTGGTTCGACTGGGCGCGGCACAGATGGCGCCAGCGCTCCACGCGTGACGACCCCCTTCGCCTTTGGCGACATCTCCCCTCGAGGGGAGAGATTTGGTGCCCGCATCACAAGGGCGTCATCTCCGGCATATATAGCCTTCTGATTTCCATGGCGATTGTGTAAATTCCCGCAAGTCGGCTTACAAACTTTGACGTTTACGTAAATCCCAATCACTCTAACCGATTGAAAATGCTCGCCTCAAAATAATCGTTTGAATTTATGCCGCTCCGAGGCTATTGGGTGCGGCGAAAATCTCGCGGGTCCTCACAGCATTCCAGCCTCTTCTTCGACGTGCCATCAAGTCGTTAAAAGATTTGAGACACCGTCACCGACAAAGGGAAAACATCCTGACATGGCACGCAACAAGATAGCGCTCATCGGCTCTGGCATGATCGGCGGCACGCTCGCCCATATGATCGGCCTCAAGGACCTCGGCGACGTGGTGCTGTTCGATATTGCCGAAGGTATCCCGCAAGGCAAGGGGCTCGATATCGCGCAGTCGTCGCCCGTCGATGGCTTCGACAGCCGCCTCACCGGCATCAACGACTATGCCGGTATCGAGGGTGCCGATGTCTGCATCGTCACCGCCGGCGTGCCGCGCAAGCCTGGCATGAGCCGAGACGACCTTCTGGGCATCAACCTCAAGGTCATGGAGCAGGTCGGCGCCGGACTGAAGAAGTACGCACCGAAGGCCTTCGTCATTTGCATCACCAATCCTCTCGACGCCATGGTCTGGGCGCTGCAGAAGTTCTCCGGCCTGCCCAAGAGCCATGTCGTCGGCATGGCCGGTGTGCTCGACAGTGCGCGCTTCCGCTATTTCCTGGCTGAGGAATTCAAGGTCTCGGTCGAGGACGTCACCGCCTTCGTGCTCGGCGGCCACGGCGATTCCATGGTGCCGATGATCCGCTATTCGACGGTGTCGGGCATTCCGCTGCCCGACCTCATCAAGATGGGCTGGACCTCGAAGGAAAAGCTCGACCAGATCGTACAGCGCACCCGCGACGGCGGCGCCGAGATCGTCGGCCTGCTCAAGACCGGCTCGGCCTATTACGCGCCGGCCGCCTCGGCGATCTCGATGGCCGAAGCCTACCTCAAGGACAAGAAGCGCGTGCTGCCGTGCGCCGCGTATCTTTCCGGCCAGTATGGCGTCAAGAACACCTATGTCGGCGTTCCCGTGGTGATCGGCGCCGGCGGCGTCGAGCGCATCATCGAGATCGACCTGAACAAGAGCGAGCAGAAGATGTTCGACAGTTCGGTGGCGACGGTGCAGGGCCTGACCGAGGCCTGCGTCAAGATCGCACCGCAGCTCGCCGCCAAGTAACCCGGAGAAAATCCAGATGAACATCCATGAGTATCAGGGCAAGGCGCTGCTGAAGTCGTTCGGCGCGCCGGTGGCCGAGGGCGTACCGGTGTTCAAGGCGAACGAAGCGGAAGCCGCCGCCAAGGCGCTCCCCGGTCCGCTTTATGTGGTGAAGAGCCAGATCCATGCCGGCGGCCGCGGCAAGGGCAAATTCAAGGAGCTCGGCCCGGATGCCAAGGGCGGTGTGCGGCTGGCGAAGTCGGTCGCCGACGTCGTCACCAACGCCAATGAGATGCTGGGCAATACGCTGGTGACCAAGCAAACCGGCCCGGCCGGCAAGCAGGTCAACCGCCTCTACATCGAGGACGGCGCCGACATCGAGCGCGAACTCTACCTGTCGATCCTCGTCGACCGCTCGGTCGGCCGCGTTGCTTTCGTCGTCTCGACCGAAGGCGGCATGGACATCGAAGCGGTCGCGCATGACACGCCGGAAAAGATCATCACCGTCGCCATCGATCCGGAAAAGGGCGTCACATCGGCCGATCTGAAGGCGCTCAACGGCGCGCTGAAGCTCGACGGCGACGCGGCCAAGGACGGCGATACGCTGTTCCCGATCCTCTACAAGGCCTTCGTCGAGAAGGACATGAGCCTGCTCGAGGTCAATCCGCTGATCGTCATGAAGAGCGGGCGGCTGCGCGTGCTCGACGCAAAAGTGTCGTTCGACAACAACGCGCTGTTCCGCCACCCGGACGTGCTCGAACTGCGCGACACCACCGAAGAGGACGAGAAGGAGATCGAGGCGTCGAAATACGACCTCGCCTACGTCGCGCTCGACGGCAATATTGGCTGCATGGTCAACGGCGCCGGCCTTGCCATGGCGACGATGGACATCATCAAGCTCTATGGCGCCGAACCGGCCAACTTCCTCGATGTCGGCGGCGGTGCGTCGAAGGAAAAAGTGACAGCGGCGTTCAAGATCATCACCAAGGATCCGGCGGTCAAGGGTATCCTGATCAACATCTTCGGCGGCATCATGAAGTGCGACATCATTGCCGAGGGCGTGATTGCTGCGGTCAAGGAAGTCGGGCTTGAAGTGCCGCTGGTGGTGCGCCTGGAAGGCACCAATGCCGAGCTCGGCAAGAAGATCATCAACGATAGCGGCCTCAACGTGGTGTCGGCCGATGATCTCGACGACGCGGCCAAGAAGATCGTTGCGGCGGTGAAGGGCTGAGCGGATGCCTCCGCGCAAGATAAATCTGGTCGAGGCGGCGGATGCGAAGATCAGCAAGGTCTTCGATCCGCACATTGCCGGCGACATCAATGACAGCCAGGCCAAGGTCGCCAAGTTCGGCGAATCCTTCGACTGGCACGCGCATGACAATGAGGACGAGGCCTTCCTCGTGCTGCGTGGGCGCATTGCCATCGATTTTCGCGACGGTCCGGTCGAGCTTGGCGAGGGCGATTTCATCGTCGTGCCGCGCGGCGTCGAGCACAGGCCGCGCTCGCTGACTTCGGAGCCCGTGGTGCTGATGTTCGAGCCGGCGACGACGCTCAACACCGGCAACGCCAAGAGCGACCTCACCGTCTCCGACCTGAAGCGGCTCTGACCCATGAACGCAGCCGCCTTCTCCTCGCTCTCGGCCGATCACCAGCGCCTGCAGGCGCTGGTTGGCGCGTGGCGTGGTGAGGAAGAGGTGGCGGCAACCCAATGGACCGATGCCGGCACAGCGACTTCCGAAGTGTTGGCTGAGGCACAGTTCGGCGGGCTGTTCGTGGTGCAGCGCTATCGCCAGCGTCGCGACGGCACGGTCTCGTTCGGCGCGCACAGCGTGTTTGGCTTCGACCAGCAAAACAGCATCGCCACCATGCATCAGTTCGACTCGATGGGCTTCGTGCCGGCGGCGCCGGCCACGGGCACGTGGAGCGGCAACGAACTCACTCTGGAGCGGTCGTCGCCGCGCGGCGTCGCGCGCGTGACGTATGTTTTCGACGGTGCCGACGCCTACCGCATGCGATTGCAATTCAAACCTGCCGGCAGCGATGCCTGGCAGGACATGGTGAGCGGCGTTTACCGGCGCGTCTCGCCTTCCGAGTTAGGGGAAGGCTGAGCGATGCAGATCGTGGGCATGGCGGTTGAAAAAATACACATAATCACACATATATTGGCTGTGTATTTATGTGGAGACAAGCGATGAAGAATGTCACCCTAGCCATGGACGAGGCTTTGCTCGAAAAGGCGCGAGGCCTTGCCGGACGTCGCAACACCACGCTCAATGCCCTCGTTCGTTCACTGCTTGCGCATGAAGTCGAGCAGGAAGACCGGATGGCCTGGGCCAAGGCGGGAATGCAGCGACTCATGGACGAGGCCGCGAGACGGGGCGACAGCGCCGACACCCCTTACAAGTGGGATCGAAGGGACGCCTATGCCGACCGGGAGGATCGATTGCTTTCTCGACACGAACGTCCTGATCTACGCGGCTTCGGAGAAGAATCGTGATCCACGCCGCGCGCCGATCGCCGCAGAACTGGTATCGAGCACCATCTTTGGCTTGTCGGGGCAAACTTTGGCCGAATTCGCCGCAGTGTCGCGAGCGAAATCCCTCCTGGGCGATGACCGGCTCGACCAGTGGCTGGTTCTCCTCGGGACCTGTCCTTTGGTGCCCGTCGACGAAAGCTACGTCCGTTCTGGGCTGGACCTCGCGCGCCGTTTCGGAATTCACTACTACGACGCCGCGCTTCTCGCCGCGGCCGTCTATCTCGGTGCGCCGATTTTCTACACCGAGGATCTCAACCACAACCAGGTTTATGGCTCGGTACGAGCCGTCAATCCTTTCTTGTAATCGCTGAATCCAGAGGCGTTATCACCCATGTCCATTCTCGTCGACAAGAACACCAAGGTGCTGGTGCAGGGCCTGACCGGCAAGACCGGCACGTTCCACACTGAACAGGCGCTGGCCTATCACGGCACCAAGATGATCGGCGGCATCCATCCCAAGAAGGGCGGCGAGACCTGGACCGGCTCGAAGGGCGAAAGCCTGCCGATCTTCGCCACCGTCGCCGAGGGCAAGGAGAAGACCGGCGCCAACGCTTCAGTCGTCTATGTGCCGCCGGCGGGCGCCGCCGAAGCCATCCTGGAGGCGATCGAGGCCGAGATCCCGCTGATCATCTGCATCACCGAAGGCATACCGGTGATGGACATGATCAGGGTCAAGGCGCGGCTCGACCGCTCGACCTCGAGGCTGATCGGCCCGAACTGCCCGGGCGTCTTGACGCCCAACGAATGCAAGATCGGCATCATGCCCGGAAACATCTTCCGCAAGGGTTCGGTCGGCGTTGTTTCGCGCTCGGGAACGCTTACCTATGAGGCAGTGTTCCAGACCACCAATGTCGGCCTCGGCCAGACCACCGCCGTCGGTATTGGCGGCGACCCCGTCAAGGGCACCGAGTTCATCGACGTGCTCGAGATGTTCCTCGCCGACGACGAGACCAGGTCGATCATCATGATCGGCGAGATCGGCGGTTCGGCCGAGGAAGATGCCGCGCAGTTCCTCAAGGACGAAGCCAAGCGTGGCCGCAAGAAGCCGATGGCCGGCTTCATCGCCGGGCGCACCGCGCCGGCCGGCCGCACCATGGGTCATGCGGGCGCGGTCATCTCCGGCGGCAAGGGCGGCGCCGAGGACAAGATCGCGGCAATGGAATCGGCCGGCATCAAGGTATCGCCCTCGCCGGCAAGGCTGGGCACAACCCTGGTCGAGGCGATCAAGAGTTAAAGCGAGTAGCGAGTAGTGAATAGCGAATAGGGAAAACAGAGTAGCGGTGCGACCACGGGGCAATCCCTACTCGCTATTCGCTACTCCCTATTCGCTCAAACAGGAGACGGAGCCGGGCTCCGCGGACAAAAAATGGCAAGACAAGATCAGGCCAACGACCAGTTTTCGCTCACCTCTTTCCTCTATGGCGGCAATGCCGATTACATCGACGCGCTCTACGCCGCCTATGAGGACGATCCAGCCTCGGTAAATGCCGAATGGCAGGAGTTCTTCGCCGGGCTGAAGGACGATGCTGGCGATGTGCGCAGGAACGCCAAGGGCGCCTCCTGGGCGAAGCCGTCCTGGCCGCTGCAGGCCAATGGCGAACTGGTCTCGGCGCTAGACGGCAATTGGGGCATCGTCGAGAAAACCATCGAAAAGAAGGTCAAGGACAAGGCGGTCACCAACGGTGTCGTGCTTTCCGATGCCGACGTACACCAGGCGACGCGCGATTCCGTGCGCGCCATCATGATGATCCGCGCCTACCGCATGCGCGGCCATCTGCATGCCAATCTCGACCCGCTCGGCATCGCCAAGCCGCTCGAGGACTACAACGAATTGTCGCCGGAAAATTACGGCTTCACCGAAGCCGATTACGACCGGCCGATCTTCCTCGACAATGTGCTCGGGCTTGAATTCGGCAGCATCCGGCAAATGCTGGAAATCCTCACCCGCACCTATTGCTCGACGCTGGGCGTCGAGTTCATGCATATTTCCGATCCTGAGGAAAAAGCCTGGATCCAGGCGCGCATCGAGGGCGCCGACAAGGAGATCTCCTTCACCGCCACCGGCAAGAAGGCGATCCTGCAGAAGCTGGTCGAATCCGAAGGTTTCGAACAGTTCATCGACGTCAAGTACAAGGGCACCAAGCGTTTCGGCCTCGATGGCAGTGAAGCGTTGATCCCGGCGCTGGAGCAGATCATCAAGCGCGGCGGCCAACTCGGCATGAAGGAGATCGTGCTCGGCATGGCGCATCGCGGCCGGCTGAACGTGCTCTCCCAGGTGATGGCCAAGCCGCACCGCGCCATCTTCCACGAATTCAAGGGCGGCTCGGCCGCGCCCGACGAAGTCGAGGGTTCGGGCGACGTCAAGTACCATCTCGGCGCCTCGTCGGACCGCGAGTTCGATGGCAACAAGGTGCATTTGTCGCTGACCGCCAATCCCTCGCATCTGGAAATCGTCGACCCGGTGGTGATGGGCAAGGCGCGCGCCAAGCAGGATTATCTGTTCGGCCGCAGCCGCGAGGAAATCGTGCCGCTGGAAGAACGCGCCAAGGTGCTGCCGCTCTTGCTGCACGGCGACGCCGCCTTCGCCGGCCAGGGCGTGATCGCAGAAATTCTCGGCCTGTCCGGCCTGCGCGGCCACCGGGTCGCCGGCACGCTGCATTTCATCATCAACAACCAGATCGGCTTCACCACCAATCCGCGTTTCTCGCGCTCGTCGCCCTATCCGTCCGACGTGGCCAAGATGATCGAGGCGCCGATCTTCCACGTCAATGGCGACGACCCGGAAGCCGTGGTGCACGCCACCAAGGTGGCGATCGAATTCCGCATGAAGTTCCACAAGCCCGTGGTGGTGGACATGTTCTGCTACCGCCGCTTCGGCCACAATGAAGGCGACGAGCCGGCCTTCACCCAGCCGATCATGTATCGCAACATCCGCACCCACAAGACCACGGTACAGATATACGCCGACCGCCTGATTGCCGAAGGCCACATCACCCAGGCCGAATTCGACCGGATGAGGGCCGACTGGCGCGCGCATCTGGAATCCGAGTGGGAAGTCGGCCAGCATTACAAGCCCAACAAGGCCGATTGGCTCGACGGAGCCTGGTCGGGCCTGCGCACGGCCGACAACCAGGATGAACAGCGGCGCGGCAAGACCGCCGTGCCGGTCAAGACGCTGAAGGAAATCGGCAAGAAGCTGACCGAGGTGCCGAAGGATTTCGAGGCGCACAAGACGATCATCCGCTTCCTCGAAAACCGCCGCCAGGCGATCGAATCCGGCGAAGGCATCGACTGGTCGACGGCGGAGGCGCTGGCTTTCGGCGCCATCCTGCTCGACGGCAATCCGATCCGCCTGTCGGGGCAGGATTCCGAACGCGGCACCTTCTCGCAGCGCCATTCCGTGCTCTACGACCAGCGCGACGAAACCCGCTACATCCCGCTCAACAATCTGTCGGCCGCACAGGCCGGCTACGAAGTCATCAACTCGATGCTGTCGGAAGAGGCGGTGCTGGGCTTCGAATATGGCTACAGCCTGGCTGAGCCGAAGGCGCTGACGCTGTGGGAAGCCCAGTTCGGCGACTTCGCCAACGGCGCCCAGGTGGTGTTCGACCAGTTTATCTCGTCAGGAGAGCGCAAGTGGCTCCGAATGTCGGGCCTCGTGTGCCTGTTGCCCCATGGCTATGAAGGCCAGGGCCCGGAACACTCCTCGGCCCGGCTCGAGCGCTTCCTGCAGCTTTGCGCCGAAGACAATATGCAAGTCGCCAACTGCACGACGCCGGCCAACTACTTCCACATCCTGCGCCGGCAGCTGAAGCGCGACTTCCGCAAGCCGCTTATCCTGATGACGCCGAAGTCGCTGCTGCGCCACAAGCGGGCGGTGTCGACGCTGCCGGAAATGTCGGGCGAAAGCTCGTTCCACCGGCTGCTTTGGGACGATGCCCAGCTGCTGCCCAACCAGGCGATCAAGCTCACCAAGGATTCGAAAATCCGCCGCGTCGTGCTGTGCTCGGGCAAGGTCTACTACGATCTCTACGAGGAGCGCGAGAAGCGCGGCATCAACGACATCTATCTGCTGCGCGTCGAACAGCTCTATCCGTTCCCGGCCAAGGCGCTGATCACCGAACTGTCGCGCTTCCGCAATGCGGAGATGGTGTGGTGCCAGGAGGAGCCCAAGAACATGGGTGCCTGGTCGTTCATCGACCCGTATCTGGAATGGGTGCTGGCGCATATCGACGCCAAGCATCAGCGGGTGCGCTACACCGGCCGCCCGGCGGCTGCCTCGCCGGCGACCGGGTTGATGTCCAAGCACCTTGCCCAGCTCGCCGCCTTGCTCGAAGACGCGCTTGGTGAATAGAACAGAGCGCCCCAATAGAGCAGAATTGGGCTGACAAAACAGAACCGACCAGAAACGGACAGGCACAATGGCTACCGAAATCCGCGTTCCCACTCTCGGCGAATCCGTCACCGAAGCGACCATCGGCAAATGGTTCAAGAAGGTCGGCGATGCCATTGCCGCCGATGAGCCTTTGGTCGAGCTCGAAACTGACAAGGTGACGGTGGAAGTGCCCGCCGCCGCCGCCGGGACGCTGAGCGAAATCACCGTCAAGGAAGGCGAGACCGTCGGCGTCGGCGCACTGCTGGGTTCGATTTCGGCAGATGGCGCGGCCGCAGCGACTGCGACCAAGCCGCAGGCGGTGTCGCAGGCCTCGTCGCCGGATGCAGCATCGACTGGCAAGCAGGCGGCGGCCGAGACCGCCAAGATTGCCGGCGATGCCGGACCGGTCGAGCCGCGCAGCATGCCGCCGGCGCCGGCGGCGGCGAAACTGATCGCCGAACACAATCTCTCGGTCGACCAGCTCTCGGGTTCGGGCAAGCGCGGCCAGGTGCTGAAGGGCGACGTGCTCGACGCCATTTCCAAGGGTGCGCCATCGCAGCCGGCTGAGACACCCAAGGCCACACCGGCACCGGTTGCCGTGCGGGCGCCGTCCTCGGGCGACGACGCATCGCGCGAGGAACGCGTGCGCATGACCAAGCTGCGCCAGACGATCGCGCGCCGCCTCAAGGAAGCACAGTCGACTGCCGCCATGCTGACCACCTTCAACGAGGTCGACATGTCAGCGGTGATGGCACTCAGGGCCAAGTACAAGGACGTGTTCGAGAAGAAGCATGGCGTGAAGCTCGGCTTCATGGGCTTCTTCACCAAGGCCGTGACCCACGCCTTGAAGGAAATCCCTTCGGTCAATGCAGAGATCGACGGCACCGATATCATCTTCAAGAACTACGCCCATATCGGCGTCGCCGTCGGCACCGAAAAGGGCTTGGTCGTGCCGGTCGTGCGCAATGCCGACGAGATGTCGATCGCCGAGATCGAAAAGGACATCGGCCGGCTGGGCATCGCCGCGCGCGACGGCAAGCTGTCGGTCGCCGACATGCAAGGCGGGACGTTCACGATCTCCAATGGCGGCGTTTACGGGTCGCTGATGTCGACGCCGATCCTCAACGCGCCGCAGTCGGGCATCCTCGGCATGCACAAGATCCAGGACCGGCCTGTGGTGGTCGGCGGCCAGATCGTGATCAGGCCGATGATGTATCTGGCGCTCAGCTACGACCACCGCATCGTCGACGGCAAGGAAGCGGTGACCTTCCTCGTCCGCGTCAAGGAAAGCCTGGAGGATCCGGAACGGCTGGTGCTCGATCTCTAGGATTGGTGCCGATCCGGCTGTTAAACGGTAGGCAGGGGGAAGGGATCTGCGCAGCAGAATGACGATTTGTTCCCTTAGCCTTTCTAGGGTGCTTTCGTTCGTATCGATCGCGGGCGGCATGGCGTTGGCCGTCGCTGGCGCCCATGCCGCCTGTCCGATCGGGCTCGCCGTCTATGGCGATGCCCAAAGCGGCAGCGAGATCGATTTTACGCCAGCAGGCACCTCGGCAGCCGTCACCAACTCGTTCAGGATGATCCTCGACAACAATGTCGTGCTGAACGGCATCGTCATGTGGAACGAGGGCGTGTCGCGGCCGAACGGCGCGCTGATGTACAAATGCCCGGAAGGCGACGTCACCGGCGAGGAGCTTGCCGCCTGCACGCCATGGCATGGTGTCATCTACACGTCGGACGACAAGGGCAGCATCGGGCTGCTGCCGTCTGAAAGCGTCGAGGCGCCTAAGACGCTGATACTGCCGGATCTCGGGCCGTCGCTGCGCCAATCCTCGGCCTATGGCGGCAGCGGGTTTTCGAAGGTGCCGTGGGATGTATTTGCCTTGAAGGGATGCCAGGAATGAGCGGGACGCAAAAGGTGTTGCTGGTCACCGGCGGCAGCCGCGGCATTGGCGCCGCGATCTGCCGGCTCGGCTCGAAGGCCGGCTACCGGCTGGGAATCAACTACGCTTCGAACCGGAATGCCGCCGACGCACTGGTCGCCGAGATCAAGGCCGGCGGCGGCGAGGCTTTTGCCGTCAAGGGCGATGTCGGCGCCGAGTCCGATATCGTGGCCATGTTCGGCGCTGTAGACCGCGCCTATGGCCGGCTCGATGCCTTCGTCAACAATGCCGGCATCGTCGACGTCAAGGCGCGCGTCGATGAAATGGATGTGGCGCGGCTCGAGCGCATGATGCGCATCAATGTCGTCGGCTCGTTCCTCTGCGCCCGCGAGGCGGTCAAGCGCATGTCGACCCGCCACGGCGGGTCGGGCGGATCCATCGTCAACATCTCGTCGGCTGCAGCGACATTGGGCTCGCCGGGCGAATTTGTCGACTATGCCGCCTCCAAGGGTGCCATCGACACTTTTACCATCGGGCTTGCCCGTGAGGTCGCGCTGGAAGGCATCCGCGTCAATGCGGTGCGGCCGGGCCTCATCGACACCGAGATCCATGCCTCTGGCGGGCAGCCGGACAGGATAGAACGGTTCCGCGATCTACTGCCGATGAAAAGAGCGGGCACCGCGAATGAAGTCGCGGGTGCGGTTCTCTATCTCCTATCCGATGCCGCGTCCTATACGACAGGCGCGATCCTGAATGTCAGCGGCGGCCGCTGAGCCCCAATCAAGAAGGACATTATCATGGCTTATGACGTCGTTATCATCGGATCGGGACCAGGCGGCTATGTCTGCGCCATCAAGGCGGCGCAACTCGGGCTGAAGGTCGCGGTGGTCGAGAAGAACGCGACCTTCGGCGGCACCTGTCTCAACATCGGTTGCATACCGTCCAAGGCGCTGCTGCATGCCTCCGAGATGTTCGCCGAGGCCGGGCATTCCTTCGACACGCTGGGCGTCGAGATACCGGCGCCGAAGCTGAACCTGAAGAAGATGATGGCGCACAAGGACGCGACGGTGTCTTCGAACGTCAACGGCGTCGCTTTCCTGTTCAAGAAGAACAAGATCGACGCGTTTCGCGGCACCGGCAAGGTGATCGCGGCCGGCAAGGTCTCGGTGACCGGCGAGGAAGGCAAGGTCGAGGAGATCGAGACGAAGAACATCGTCATCGCAACCGGCTCCGATGTCGCCGGCATTCCCGGCGTCAAGGTCGACATTGATGAGAATGTGATCGTGTCTTCGACCGGGGCGCTGTCGCTGGAGAAGGTGCCCGGCCATCTGGTGGTGGTCGGAGGCGGGGTTATCGGGCTCGAGCTCGGCTCGGTGTGGGCCCGGCTCGGCGCCAAGGTCACCGTGGTCGAGTTCCTCGACACGATCCTGGGCGGGATGGACGGCGAGGTCTCCAAGCAGTTCCAGCGGCTTTTGTCGAAGCAGGGTTTCGAGTTCAAGCTCGGCGCCAAGGTCACCGGCGTCGCCAAGGCCAAGAAGGGCGCGACCGTCACTTTTGAGCCGGTCACGGGCGGTGCCGCCGAGACCATCGAAGCCGACGCGGTGCTGATTTCGACGGGGCGCCGCGCCTATTCCGACAGCCTCGGGCTGAAGGAAGCCGGCGTCGAGGTCGACGAACGCGGCCGTGTCAAGATCGATGGCCATCTGCGGACCAACGTTCCCGGCATCTATGCTATCGGCGATGTCATCGCCGGACCGATGCTTGCGCACAAGGCCGAGGACGAGGGCGTGGCGGTGGCGGAAACCATTGCCGGCCAGGCCGGCCACGTGAACTATGACGTCATTCCGAGTGTCGTCTACACAAGCCCGGAAATCGCCTCGGTCGGCAAGACCGAAGAAGAGCTGAAGAAGGCAGGCATCGACTACAAGGTGGGAAAGTTTCCCTTCAGCGCCAATGGCCGGGCACGCGCCATGCTGCATACCGACGGTTTTGTGAAGATCCTCGCCGACAAGACGAGCGACCGCGTGCTCGGCGTGCATATCGTCGGCTTCGGCGCCGGCGAGCTGATCCACGAGGCGGCGGTGCTGATGGAGTTCAGCGGCTCGTCCGAGGATCTCGCCCGCACCTGCCACGCACATCCGACGATGTCGGAAGCGGTCAAGGAGGCGGCGCTGGCAACGTTCTTCAAGCCGCTCCACATTTAGCTAAAGGCGATCAACGCTTCGTGGTCCCAGCGCGGAGAGGGAGCCGCATTTCTCGGCTAACCTCGCGACATGAATCCTTGGCTCAAGCCGAGGAGCGACCGGCGCTATAGCCCTAAACAAAACGGCCCGCCTTTCGGCGGGCCGTTTGTATTTGATGTCGGGCCGATCTATTGGGCTGGCGCAGGGGCCGGAGCAGGCGCGGGCGCTGGTGCCGGAGCAGGCGCTGGTGCTGGTGCTGGCGCTGGTGCCGGGGCTGGCGCTGGTGCCGGCGCAGGTTCAGCCGGCTTCATCGGTTCCGCCGGTGCGGGTGCAGGGGCCGGTGTGCTGGCCGCCGGCGGCTCGGCCGGTGCCGGGTGCTCACCACTTCTTCCGAAAACATAATACGCGACAACCGCCAGAATAACGACGACCAGTGCAATCAGCCAACCACTGCCGCCGCCGCCGCCGCTTGGCCTCGGAGTGTTGGTGGATGGATTGAACGGGTCGTTTGGATTCGGTGCGTTCGCCATAAAAGTGTCCTCCGTGGATGAAAAATATCAATCAACACCAATTAACGCGCAATCACCTAACTGGTTTCACGCTAGGGTTGGAAAACGCCAAAAACAAGGGCAATCCTGCCTCTCTAGAGGCTAAATGGCGTCGTTTCGCCACGCAGTGTGCCACGTTCGCGCCTGCTATGGTCGTTTCTGAGGATTTGCCATGATGAATCGAACAGTGCTGGTTGTTCCGAATCACTTCGCTGCTCTTGCCGGAGCCCAATTCGCCGACCGCTATGTGCTGGTCACCGAAGGTCTTTCGTTGACCGCGCTCGGCGCGGCGGAACGGGCCCTGGGGCGAACGCCGCGATGGGTCGGCAGGCTCACGGCCTTGCGCAACCTTGCTGTCAGGCCATTCGGGCTGAAGACAGGCCACGAGCCGGCGGTGTTGCCGGCTGGCCGGATCGGAATATTTCCGCTCATCAGCCAGCTTCCCGGCAACGTCGTGCTTGGCCTCGACGACCGGCATCTCGATTTCCGCCTCCTGGTCGAAGTCAGGGATCTCGGCATGACTCGTCAGGAGGTGGCCGCAACGACCATCGTCAAGACGCACAATTGGCTCGGGCGCGCGTATCTGGCGATTGTCATGCCGTTTCACCGGATCATCGTTCCGGCGATGCTGGCTCAGGTTTTGACCAAATAGAGCTAGAATGCGACAGGTGTAACGCTGTAGCCGGCCTTGCGGAAATCCTCGACCAGGCCTTCGGGGCCGGGAAGGTGGAGCGCGCCGACCGCCATGAAGGCATTGCCCTTGGCAAGGATCGGCTCGGCATGTTCGACCATCACCTTGTTGCGGCTGGTGATCATGGTCTCCTCGAACGCCGCATAGCCCGCCGGGTCGTCCTGCCCTCCCGGCATTGCGGCGCGAAACAGCGGCCAGAACATGCCGGTGTCGCCGCGCTGGTAGAGCACGATCATGGTCTCGTTGATATCGTTGACCTTGTCGCCGAGCTTCAGCGTGTCGACGAGGCCCTTCATGTGAAAGGCCAACGGCAGCGAGGCCATGGCGCGCAGCTGGCTTTCAGCCGTCTCCAGCCCTTCCACCGGCTTTCCGGCAGCCTTTGCACCCTCCGCCAGCTTGACGTCGAGCACCGGTGCGCCGCCGGACTGGCGGGCGAGCTCGCAGGCCGGCAATGCCATCATGGCTGACAGCATCCACGGCTTCATCTTGGCAACGGTCGCCGGCGGGATGCCGCGCGCGTCGAGGGCGGTGTTCATGGCCGCGGCATCGTCGGGTGACAACAGCGACGACAGCGTCGTCGAGTCGGTGAACATCATCAGGTCCGGCTCCTTGAGCATCGCGACCATCATCTTCTGCTTGTCGAGCACGTCGGTGGTTTCGATGACGATGGTGCCGGCGGCGTCATAGGCTTTCTGGGCGCTTGGCGGCAGAGCGGTGACGCGCGGGTCGGTCATGTGCATGGTGCCGAACAGGAACGATGGCTTTTCACCCGGCTTTTCCAGCTTCCACAACAGGCCCTTGCCGTTCGGCGTCGCCGCGGCTTCGGCCTCTATCTTGCGATAGGTCGCCGGATCATTCTTCTGCAAGGCCGACAGCATGTCGGCGCCGCTGCAGGTTGGGATTTCGGCATGCGCCCTGCCGGCCGCGAACAGCAAGACGGCGAGGAACGACAGAAAAAACAGGACATTGAGCGCAACAAGCAGCTTCAGCGAGACGTGAGCTGCACGGTCGGCGATGGCGATGACGCGTTTCATGATTCCGTTCTAGGACTGAAAAGCGGCAAAACGGTTAACCTGCACGGCGAAATTGAAGGGTTTACGCCCTTGGATGGGCGGATTCGTAAATTTCAAGCAGTCTTGCGGTGTCGACGCCGGTGTAGATCTGCGTCGTCGACAGGCTGGCGTGGCCCAAGAGCTCCTGGATGGTGCGCAGGTCCCCGCCGCGCCCGAGCAGATGCGTGGCGAAGGAATGGCGCAGCGCATGCGGTGTCGCGGTGTCGGGCAGGTTGAGCGCCGAGCGCAGCTTGGCCATGTCGCGCTGGACTATCGCCGGGTTGAGCGGGCCGCCGCGCGCACCGCGAAACAGCAGGCCCTTGGGGTCGAGATGATAGGGGCAGAGCCGGCGGTATTCGGCGATTGCCCGCAGCGCCACAGGCAGCACCGGCACCAGCCGCGTCTTGCCGCCCTTGCCGGTGACGCGCAATACCGTGTCGGCCGCCGCCCCCAGGTCGGCGCCGGCCAGGCCAAGCGCCTCGGAAATGCGCAGGCCGGAGCCGTAGAGCAGCGTCAGCACGGCGGCGTTGCGGGCAGCGATCCAGGGTTCTTCCGCCAATTGGCTTTCGACGGAAACGACATGCTTGGCATCGCTCGCTGTCAACGGCTTGGGCAGCGATTTGGGCTGGCGCGGGGCGCGCAGCGCTGCCGCGCCCGCCGCGTTTGCGAGGCCGCGCCGTTCGAGGAAACGCAGCAACGAGCGGATGCCGGCGAGACCACGGCCAAGCGTTCGGGCCCCGGCGCCGGCGTTGCGCCGCGCGGCGAGAAAGCCGCGCAGATCGGCCGGGCGCAGGTTGGCGATGTCCGCAATTCCGGGCGAGCCGCCGCAATGGCCGGTCAGGAAATGCAGGAACTGCCTGACGTCACGCTCATAAGCCTCGACGGTTTCCGGCGACAGCCGGCGTTCGCGCGCGAGCATCTTCAGCCAGCTTTCACGCGCCGCCTGGAGATCGGGTTTGGCCGGGATGAGGAATTCTTGCATGGCGGCATTTTCGGGTATTCGGGTTAGGAAGCGGTGAAGAGCCCGTCATTGAAATGACAGCCGCGTGGGGCTAGAGCAGGCCAAAGGATATTTCGCCATGAGCAAGCCCCAGAACCCTGTCCAGATGGCCGTGATCGGCGCCGCCCATGGCATCAAGGGCGAACTCAGGGTGAAGACCTTCACGGGCGAGCCGATGGCGCTGGCCGATTATGGCCCGCTCTATGCCAGGGACGGCCGTGCTTTCCAGATCATCGACATCAGGCCCGCCAACACTGTCGTCGTTGTCCGCTTCAAGGGCATTGCCGACCGCAACGCGGCCGAGGCGCTGGCCGGCACGGAGCTGTTCGTCGATCGCTCGATGCTGCCGGACGACGGCGAAGAAGACGAATTCTATCATGCCGACCTCGTCGGCCTGGAAGTCCGGGACGACACGGGTGCCGTGCTCGGAAAGGTCGTCGCCGTGCATAATTTCGGCGGCGGTGACATCCTCGATGTGACGCTGGGCGGGCGCAAGGGCGTGCTGATCCCGTTCACGCAGGCCGCGGTGCCGCAAGTATCGGTTGCCGATGGCTTCGTCCGGGTCGACCCGGCGGCGGCTGGGCTGGTCGACGACGCGGACGGCGATGGCCCGCGCGAAGAAGACTTCGACCCGAAGGGCAGGCCGCGCGGACCGAGCGACGCCGGGGGCAACCGGTGAGTTTTTTCGCCTCCGTGCTGACGCTCTATCCCGAAATGTTCCCGGGCGCGCTCGGCCTGTCGTTGGCCGGGCGGGCGCTCGAGGCCGGCACGTGGTCGCTGGAAGCGATCCAGATCCGCGACTTCGCCACCGACCGCCACCGCACCGTCGACGACACACCGGCCGGCGGCGGCGCCGGTATGGTGATGCGTGCCGATGTGCTGGCGAAAGCCATAGACCATACCTCGCCGCCAAGTGATGCACGGCCACGGCTTTTGATGAGCCCGCGCGGCAGACCGCTGACCCAGGCACGGGTGCGCGAACTGGCTGCCGGGCCGGGCGCCGTCATCCTGTGCGGCCGCTTCGAGGGTGTCGACCAGCGGGTGATCGACGCGCGGGGATTGGAGGAAGTCTCCATCGGCGATTTCATCCTCTCTGGCGGTGAGCCCGCCGCACTGGCGCTGCTCGATGCGGTGGTGCGGTTGTTGCCGGGCGTCATGGGCAACGCAGTATCCGGCGAGGAAGAGAGTTTCGAGAACGGCCTGCTCGAACACCCGCACTATACAAGACCGCAGGAATTCGAAGGCCGCGAGATTCCCGAGGTGCTGATTTCTGGCAACCACAAGAAGATCGCCGCATGGCGGCGGGCGGAATCGGAAAAGCTGACAGCGGAGAGGCGTCCGGACCTGCTTGCTGCTGCTCAGCCCTTGGTGAAGTAGTAAAAGGCAAGGAACAGGCCGACGGCGACGACGAAGCCGCGCACCGCGTTCTGTGGCACGCGCTTGGCGATCCAGACGCCGGCATAGCCGCCCAGCGCGCCGCCCGGGATCATGATGATCGCCTGAGGCCAGGCAACGACGCCGCCCGAGACGAAGACGGCGATCGCGACAGCGGCGATGACCACGGCCAGCATGTTCTTCAGTGCGTTCAGCCGGTGGTAGTCGCCGGCTTGTGTGAGGCCGAGCGTTGCCAGCATCATCACGCCCATGCCGGCGCCGAAGAAGCCGCCATAGACGGCGGTGACGAACTGCGCCAGCGAGCCGGCGAGTGAGCCCACTGAAGCTTCATGGCCGGGTTTTGGCGCGGGCTTTAGCCAGGGCCCTGCGGCGAACAGCGCCGTGGCGCCTAACAGCAGCCATGGCACCAGGGCGCGAAATGATGGGTTATCCAGCGCCAACAGGATCAGCGCGCCGGCCAGCGCGCCGGACGCCGAGATCAGGCACAGCACAAGCGCGCCGCGCCAGAAATGCCTGATGTCTGCCGAGTAGGCCAGCGTGGAGGTGATGTAGCCCGGAAATTGCGTGACCGAGGACGTGGCGTTGGCGACGATCGGCGGCAGGCCGACCAGTGTCATGGCGCCGAAGGTGATGAAGGTGCCACCACCGGCGACCGCATTGGCGGCGCCTGACAGAAAGCCCGCCAGGAACAGCAGGATGGCATCGAATACAGACATGGAGGTGGCGCTCAAAAACTGTGGTATTGCAGGCTTAGGAGGCCTGAGGGCCCGGAGCAACCCGGCACGGCAAGATTACGATGGTGCCATCCGAGCAGAAAATGCGCGGCCAAGGCGTGACAAAGCTGCGAAATAGCTGTATGTGCCCGCCCGTACCGGCCAGAAAGAATCTGCCGGACCCGTCAACAATGACGGTGTAGTCGCCCCTGCCCGATGTTTCAAAGACAGATGTCTCGAACAAAGGGCATAGCCGAGCGGTCAATGAAACTGCAAGGCGAGTGTCGGACGCTCTGACTGTCGGAAGAACAAGAAGTGGACTTTTGAGATGGATATTCTCCGTCAGCTCGAGGCCGAACAGGCCGCCAAGATCGAAGCCAAGCGCAAGCTTCCCGAATTCCAGCCCGGCGACACGGTGCGCGTCCAGGTCCGCGTGACCGAAGGCACCCGCACCCGCGTCCAGGCTTATGAGGGCGTCGTCATCGCCCGCGCCGGCGCCGGCTTCCAGGAGAACTTCACCGTCCGCAAGATTTCCTACGGCGAAGGCGTCGAGCGCGTGTTCCCGGTCTACTCGCCGATGGTCGAAGGCGTCGAGATCGTGCGCCGCGGCAAGGTGCGTCGCGCCAAGCTCTACTACCTGCGCGATCGTCGCGGCAAGTCGGCCCGTATTTCGGAAAACACCGGCGTGCGCGCCCGCAAGCTGAATGACGAGGAGCGCGATGCGCTGAACGCCGAGAAGGCCCGCATCGAGGCCGAGAAGGTGGCCGCCGCCGAGGCTCTGGCCGCTGAGAAGGCCGCCCAGGACGCCGTCGAGAAGAAGGCCGCCGCCGAGGCAGCTGACGCCGCCAAGGCTGCCGAAGCAGCCACAGCCGAATAAGGTTTTCGACGAGCATGTTCAAAAAGGCGGCTTCGGCCGCCTTTTTTCGTTCCCGGAGAACAGTTGGGCTGGCTGAAATCCGCGGTTGACTCGATTTATATCGTGTACTAAATAATCGTGCACGATTTGAATGGAGAAGCGAAATGCCTGCATTGTATTCCACCCAAGCCCGCGCCGTCGGCGGCCGCGCCGGCCATGTCCAGAGCGATGATGGCCTGCTCAGCCTCGACCTTGCCATGCCCAAGGAGCTTGGTGGCAAGGGTGGCGCCACCAATCCCGAACAGCTTTTCGCCGCTGGCTATGCCGCCTGCTTCGAAAGCGCCATGCGCTTCATCGCGGGCAAGCAGAAACTGCCGCTGCAGGATGCTTCGGTGACGGCCAAAGTCAGCCTGCACAGCAATGCGCAGGGCGGATTTGTACTTGGCGTATCGCTGTCGGCGGAAACGAAAGGTCTTGATCAAACGGCGGCGGAAGCGCTTGTATCGGCGGCGCATCAGGTTTGCCCCTACTCCAACGCCATCAAGGGCAACATCGAAGTGACGCTTTCGGCAAAGGCGCTTCCGGCAAAGGCAGCATGACCGCGGAAACGACAACCACGTCCACACATGCCCCGGCGCAATTCGCCGGGGTGGCAAAACTCGATCAACAGCTCTGCTTCGCGCTCTATTCGGCAAGTGGGCTGATGACGCGGCTGTATCGTCCGCTGCTCGATCCGCTCGGCCTGACCTATCCGCAATATCTGGCGATGCTGGCGCTGTGGGAGCGCTCTCCGAGCACAGTGGGCGAGCTTGGCGAGGCGCTCGGGCTCGATTCTGCGACACTGACGCCGCTGCTCAAGCGGCTGGAGGCCGGCGGCCTGGTCACGCGCCGTCGCGACCCCGCCGACGAGCGCCGGGTTCTGGTGGAGCCGACGGCGAAGGGCCAGGCACTGCGCGAGCAGGCCAGAAGCGTACCGGCAGCGATGCTTTGCAATCTGCCGTTGGACGTCGACGAGTTGAAGTACCTGCACCACACCCTGACGCGGTTCGTCTCCGGCTTGCGCAAAGCGGATCCCGGCACCGCGAGCCCGAGCTGATCGCAGCCGCGGCACGGTTCCTTCTCGAATTGCGGGATTGAAAGCATTGGAATCCGCTTTCGCGTGCACTGACGCAGCGGAGCGTCTTGCATGACGCCTGCGGAAAGCTAAAGTCGGCGCCGGATTTTCCTGCAAACCCGGCCATGCCCGGGTCATTCAATTCCCGGGGAGTGTGTCATGACCAAATCGAAACTGCTGCTGGCAGGCCTGCTTGCCTTCATCCTCGCGCCTGTTGCCACGTTCGCGCAGGCGCTGCCCGACCTTGGCGGCAAGAAAGTTGTGGTGGTGACCGAAAACGCCTATCCGCCGCTGCAGTTCATCGACGCCAAGACCGGCAAGCAGATCGGCTGGGAATATGACGCGATGAACGAGATCGCCAAACGGCTCAATTTCACGGTCGAGTACCAGAACACCTCCTGGGACGCGATGATCCAGGCGGTTTCCGACAACCAGTACAACATCGGCATGACCGGCATCACCATCAAGGACGACCGCAAGGCGAAGGTGGATTTCTCCGACCCCTATATGCGTTCGGAACAATTCATGCTGGTGCGCGGCGACGAAAGCCGCTTCACCGACGCCAAGACCTTCGGCGCCTTCAAGGACGGGCTGATCGGAGCGCAGGCCGGCACCACGCCCTTCTACACCGCGGTCTACAGCGTGCTCGACGGCAACGAGCAGAACCCGCGCATCAAGTTGTTCGAGACGTTTGGTGCGACGGTGCAGGCGCTGAAATCCGGGGACGTCGATGTCGTGCTGACCGACGGCACCGCAGGCAAAGGCTATGTCGATGCTTCCGAAGGCAAGCTGAAGTTGATCGGCGGACCGCTCGGCACCGAGGATTTTGGCTTTATCTTCCCGAAGGGTTCGGATTTGGTGAAGCCGGTCAACGCGGCCATCGCGGCTTTGAAGGCCGACGGGACGCTCGATGCGCTGAACAAGAAATGGTTTCTTGATTACAAGATGGGGCAGTAGGCCTCCTTGCCACGCGCATTACATGATGGTTATGCGCGACAATTAGCGCTGACTTTGCGCTTGAACGCCCCCCTCTGCCCTGCCGGGCATCTCCCCCTCGAGGGGCAGGGCTATCGCATATGAGTAAAGAGCTGGAAGAGGAAGTCTCTGTTCCATCTGGCTCTTCGCATCTTGCTGGCGATGGGTT
>NZ_JAMYOR010000069.1:0-33581 GCF_040319965.1 Mesorhizobium sp. M0830
TTTTTTTTTTTCACTCTCCCGCCGACTTCCCTATTTCTTTTTGTTGGGGGGGGGGTGGTTTTTTTTTTCTGAACCCGTACTAACCCCTCCGGTGGGGGGCCCTGTTTTTTGTTGAACCCGGGGCGCCCAGACCGCAGCACCAGACCGCAGCATCGCAAAGGACACCACCATGCACGGCAAGGCTCTGCCCTATCTGCTGCTGATGCCGGCGACCTTGTTCCTCTGCATCTTCTTCCTTTACCCCTTCGCGCTGGTCGCTTTCGAGGCGGTGACCCGCGACGGCGCCTTCACCCTCGACAATTTTCGCACCATGGCCGGCAGCTGGAAATTCCCCGCCACGGTTCGCAACACGCTGCTGCTTGCGGCGATCGTCGTGCCGATCCAACTCGCCATGGCGTTGCTGATGGCAAGCGTGGTGGCGCGGCTGGAGACCGGACGCAGCGCGGCGCTCTATGTCTTCGCCATCCCGCTCGGCATTTCCGACCTCGCCGCCGGCCTGATCTGGCTCGCTATCTTCGACCAGTCCGGCTTCCTCAACACGCTGCTCTCCAGCCTTGGCGTCGTCGACAAGCCGATCATGTTCCTCGGCTACCAGAGCAAGCTGACCATCTTCATCGCCGTGGCGCTGGCTGAGATCTGGCGTGCCACCGCGATCATGATGGTCATCCTCGTCGCCGGCATGGGGCTGATCCCCAAGGAATACTACGAGGCGGCGGAGGTGTTTGGCGCCAGCCCATGGCAGCGCTTTGTGCGCATCACGCTGCCATTGCTGCGCCCCAGCCTGCAGACGGCGATCATCCTGCGCGTCATCCTCGCCTTCGAGGTCTTCGCCGTCGTCGCAGCGCTTGGCGGCACAAATCTGCCGGTGCTGATGGGCGAGACCTACAATTGGCAATTCACGCTGCAGGACCGCAATGTCGCCGCCGCTTCGGCGCTGCTCATCCTCGCCATCTCGATAGGCTTCACGTTGTTCTTCCTCAGGGTGCTGCGTGTACCCAAGGAGGCGCGTATATGAGCGTAGTCACTGAAGTGCCGGCTGCCGTCACCGCCGACGCACGTAAGGCCGGCGACTGGCTGCTGATCGCCACCGCCATCCTGCTTTGCGTCTGGGTGCTGCTGCCGATCTACCTCTTGATCGTCAACGCGCTGTCGTCGCCGGATGAGGTCACGGCCTTCCCCAAGCGTTTCTTTCCGTCCTTTGATCCCGGCAGCCTGTCCTTCTTCATCAATTTCGCCGGTGTCGCCAGGGCGTTGTGGAACTCGGTCCTCGTCGCCACCCTGACGATGATCCTGTCCATCGGCTTCGGCGCTCCGGCCGGCTACGCGCTGTCGCGCTTCGACTTTCCCGGCAAGGAGACCTTCCGTTTCCTGGTGCTGATGACGCGCGCCTTCCCGTTGCCGCTGCTGGCATTGCCGCTGGCGGTGATGTTCATCCGCACCGGCCTCGACGACACCGCCATTGGGCTGGCGCTGGTCCACACCACGCTGGCGCTGCCCTTCGCCGTGCTAATCACCTTCTCGCTGTTTTCTGGCATTCCCGTCGAACTCGAAGAGGCGGCCTGGACGCTCGGCTGCACAAGGCTGCAGGCCTTTCGCAAGGTGATCTTGCCGCTGGCGTTGCCCGGTATCGCCGCCTCGGCGGTGTTTGCGTTCACCATCTCCTGGAACGAGGTGTTTGCCGCCGCCGTGCTCACCATCGAGAACCGCACGCTGACCGCCTTCCTGCTGCAAAGCCTCGGTGAATCGCCGCTCTATCTCAAATTCGCCGGTGGCGCCGCACTGGTCGTGCCGGCGCTGATCTTCATCTTCGCCGTTCGAAAATACCTGTTTGCCATGTGGGGGATCGCCAACCGATGACGCGAGACACGGAGACCGCTCATGGCTGAAATCGCGATCAAGGGTGTGGCCAAGCGCTTCGGCGGTTTCACCGCCCTGCATCAGGTCGACCTCACCATATCAGATCAGGAGTTCATGGTGCTGCTCGGCGCCTCTGGCTGCGGCAAGACCACGCTGCTGCGCATCGTCGCCGGGCTGGAAACACCAAGCCAGGGCGAGGTCTGGATCGGCGGCCGCCGCGTCGACCATCTGCCGCCGCGCGACCGCGGCATCGCCATGGTGTTCCAGAACTATGCCGTCTTCCCGCATCTGACCGTGTTCGAGAACATTGCCTTCGGCCTGCGCATGAAGAAATTGCCGCAAGCTGACGTCGAGCGCCGTGTTAACGGCACCGCCGAACTGATGCATATCGAGCAATTGCTGAAACGCTATTCGGGCCAGCTGTCCGGCGGCCAGCGCCAGCGCGTTGCCGTCGCCCGTGCGCTCGCCATGGAGCCCGACGTCATCTTGATGGACGAGCCGCTGTCGAACCTCGACGCGCTGCTGCGGTTGGAAATGCGCGCCGAACTCAAGGGCGTGCTTGCCGCGTCGAAGACCACCACCATTTATGTCACCCACGATCAGGTCGAGGCAATGAGCCTCGCCGACCGCATCGCCGTCATGCATCAAGGCCGCATCGTCCAGGCCGCGTCGCCGGTCGAGGTCTACCGCAATCCGGCCGCGCGTTTCGTCGGCTCCTTTATCGGCAATCCGCCGATGAATTTTATCCCGGCGACCAAGGCCTCGAATGGCAGCTGGACCGTTGCCGGACTGACGCTGCCCGGCCCCAAATCGGATAAGCAGAGAATAGAATTCGCCATCCGCCCCGAGGATGTCGACGCCGGCGACGCGGGTCTGCACGCCACCGTGCGCGTCATCGAGCCGCTCGGACCGCATACGCTGGTCACCTGCGATGTCGAGGGCGGCCTGTTCCGCGCCATCCTGGACTCGAATGCCGGCGTCCAGGTCGGCGATCATCTGCGCCTTGCGCCCAAACCCGACCGCATCCGCTGGTTCGATCCCGAAACCACCAATGCTCTTGATACCGAAAGCCTTGAACTCCCATGACTGCTTCCGCCACCAGTGACATCATCGCCCGCGCCGTCGAGGTGCTGAAAGAGAACGACAAGGGCGCCTACACCATCCCGACGAGAGGGCTTTATCCGTTCCAGTGGAACTGGGATTCCTGCCTCACCGCGCTCGGTCTTGCTCATTATGACGAGGCCCGCGCCTGGACCGAGATCGAGACCTTGTTCGCACACCAATGGCCGGACGGCATGGTGCCGCACATCGTCTTCCACGTCTGGAGCGACGGCTATTTTCCCGGGCCGGAAGTCTGGCGCACCGGCCGCCCGACGGCCACCTCGGGCATTACCCAGCCGGCTGTTGCAGGCTTTGCCATACGCCGCCTGTTCGACCGGGCCAAGGACAAGAAATTGGCTGCGGAGCAGGCCCGCGCGCTGCTGCCGAAGATCGATGCCTGGCACCGCTGGTTCTACGAAAATCGCGACCCTGCGGGCGAGGGGCTGGTCGCCATCATCCACCCGTGGGAGTCCGGCCGCGACAATTCCATCGACTGGGACGAGGCCTTCGAGCGTGTGCCGACCGAGGGCGTCGAGCCTTACACGCGCCGCGACATCCTGCATGCCGACCCAGCGCACCGTCCGACACAAGGGCAGTATGACCGCTACATCTGGCTGCTGCAGCTTTTTCGCGGGCTTGGCTGGGACAATGCCAGGCTGCATGACGCCTCGCCATTCCAGGTCGTCGATCCCGGCTTCAACGCCATTTTGATCCGCGCCTCGACCGATCTTGCCGATCTTGCGGAGGCGCTGGGTGAAACCGGGATTGCCAGCGCCAATCGTGCCCGCGCTCAAAAGGGCCTGGATGCGATGGAGCGGCTGTGGAGCGATACGCACGGCCAGTATCTCTGCCTCGACCGCGTCACCGGCAGACGGATCGACAGCGCCTCCGTCGGCGGCATCCTGCCGGCCTTCGCGGCCGTCCCCGAGGCTCGCACCGCTGCGCTGGCCGCCACCGTCGAACGCCTTGCCGCCAAGGTACGCTATGTCGTGCCGTCGCACGATCCCGACGATCCACGCTTCGACGCCAAGCGCTACTGGCGCGGCCCGGTCTGGCTGGTGGTCAACTACATGATATCAGACGGCCTCGCCGCCGCCGGCCACAGCGAGGCCGCACAGCGCATCACACAATCCAGCTTGGATTTGATCCGGGAAAGCGGCTTTGCCGAATATTACGACCCGCTCACCGGCGAGCCGCTCGGCGGCGGCCGCTTCACCTGGACGGCGGCGATGGTGATCGAGTTTTTGAGGGGGGCGTAGGGGCAGCACCGCCCTCTCTTTCCCTTCTCCCCTTGTGGGCCCACAAGGGGAGAAGGGAGAACCGCCAAGGCAGGCTATCCGAACTTCGGGTCGAGACTGCCCGACTTGTAACGCTTGGCCATCTCCGCGACCGGCAGCGGCTTGATCTTCTGCGCGTTGCCGGCGGTGCCGAACTGTTCGAAGCGCTCCTTGCAGAGCTTGCGCATCGCGGCCATGGCCGGCGTCAGATATTTGCGCGGATCGAACTCGCTCGGGTTCTCGGTCAGCACCTTGCGGATGGCTCCGGTCAGCGCCATGCGGTTGTCGGTGTCGATGTTGATCTTGCGCACGCCGTGCTTGATGCCGCGCTGGATCTCCTCCACCGGGACGCCCCAGGTCGGCTTCATCTGGCCGCCATATTTGTTGATGATCTCCTGCAGATCCTCCGGCACCGAAGACGAACCGTGCATGACCAGATGCATGTTCGGCAGGCGGCGGTGGATTTCCTCGATGACGTTCATGGCCAACACCGCGCCGTCCGGCTTGCGCGAGAACTTGTAGGCGCCGTGGCTCGTGCCCATGGCAACCGCCAGCGCATCGACATGGGTGTCCCTAGCGAACTCCACAGCCTGTTCAGGATCGGTCAAAAGCTGGTCGTGGCTGATCGCGCCTTCGATGCCGTGGCCGTCTTCCTGTTCACCGCCGCCGCTCTCCAGCGATCCGAGCACGCCGATCTCGCCTTCGACGGATACGCCGCCCCAATGCGCCATGTCGACGACGCGCTTGGTGATGCCGGAATTGTAGGCGTAGTCGGCAGGCGTCTTGCCGTCTTCCTTCAGCGATCCGTCCATCATGACCGAGGTGAAGCCATACTGGATCGCGGTGACGCAGGTGGCTTCGTTGTTGCCATGGTCGAGATGCATGCAGACCGGAATGTCGGGATGGATTTCGACCAGCGCGTCGATCAGCTTGGCCAGCACCACGTCATTGGCATAGGCCCGCGCGCCGCGGCTTGCCTGCAGGATGACCGGCGATTTGGTCTCCTCGGCGGCCTCCATGATGGCGAGGCCCTGTTCCATATTGTTCATGTTGAAGGCGGGCACGCCGTAGCCGTATTCGGCGGCGTGGTCGAGCAATTGTCTCAGTGTTATGCGAGCCACCCAATAGTCTCCCGTATCTGGTTTCAAGCGCAACGTCGCGGGCCGACCGGTAGCCGGCCGGCCCTTGATGTTTCTGGCCGGATTTCAGCGGAACCGCAACCTTCACGGGTCTTCTCGATCGCAATTCTTGTTGCAGGGCTGAAATCCGGGCTCTTTAGTCAGGCCGCGATCAATTCCCGCGCCGCCAGGAGCTGCACGCAGGCATTGGCGGCTTCCTTGCCCTTGACGGTGAAATGCTCGAAGAAGAAGCGGTGATGCTCGGCGTTGTCGTGGTAGTTGTGCGGGGTGAGCACCGCCGACAGCACCGGCACACCGGTCGACAGCTGCACGTTCATCATCCCGTCGATGACAGCGCTCGCGACGAATTCGTGGCGATAGATGCCGCCATTGACGACAAAGGCGGTGCCGAGGATCGCGGCATAGCGGCCGGTCCCGGCCAGGGTCTTGGCGTGGAGCGGGATCTCGTAGGCGCCGGGCACGTCGAAGACATCGACGGCGAAGCGCTCGCCTCCGATGTCAGCCAGTTCCGCTTCGAAGGCCTGCACGCACTGATCGACGATGTCAGCGTGCCAGCGCGCCCTGATAACGGCGATGCGGGTCGTTTCATAGTCTTTATGGGAATGCTGATTCATGGGTCCATCCTTCCGTTTCGAACCAGAATCAGGACGCACGATACGAAATCCGGCCCGCGTGAGCGGTCCGTCCTCCGTTTCGTTCTCTTCCATCCGGACTCTAACCGTCGGCTCCGGAATCACACCGGATCTGCTGACCCCTCCGACAATCGGAGGGCGCTCGCGGGCTCAGGCCGAAACCTTTACCGCCGGTGGGGACTTTCACCCCGCCCTGAGAACTTTAACGGCTTTGTATGGAAGGGCAGGGGTGCCGCTGTCAACCGGACGAAGAGCCGATGACCAATACAGTCTGTCAATTGGATCGGCGCCACGCCGCCGCCGACGCCGCAACCAGCATCAGCACTGCCGCGACCGCCGCGCATGTCGCAAAACCAAAGCTGGAATAAAGCGGCCCGAAGCTGGTGGTGCCGACGAAGACCGCAAGATAGGTTACCGCGCTGTTCAAGCCCATGATCGTGCCGCGGCGCGACGGATCGAGTGCTGACAGACGCATCACCAAGACGTTGAGGCCGAAATGATTGGCCAGTCCCCAAACGGCCACCATGGTCAAGGTCAGCCCGAAACTGCCGCTCGTCGCGGCCATTGCGACATAGACGACGGCGACCAGAAGGTAGGCGAATGGCATGACGCGTCGTGCACCCAGCCGATCGATGACGCCGTCGAGGAGAGCAGCGGTGCCGAACCCGATCCCATAGGCGAGTGCGGCGAGCCCATTGGCGCTGACCGGCTCTCCCAGCCCAACGTGAAGGTGGTCGCCGAGATAGCCATAGACGCCGTAGAAGGCGGTCATGAATGCGGCGCAGGCAATGAGAAGCGGGACGATGCCGGCAATGCCGAGCGCGTCCAGCGGGGTCGGTGCCGGGCCGCTTTTCCTGACATCGTTTAGCGAGGAGAATGAGAGGCCGGCCAATGCAAGCACTGCCAGCAGAGCGACTGCTGCGAAGACGGCGCGCCAATGCACGAGATCGGCCAACACCGCCGACAGTGAGACGCCGGCCACCATGCTGAGCGTCCATCCGGTCAGCACGACGCCGATCGTGCCGCTTTCACGGCCGGGCGGCGCGATGGCGGCCGCACTTGCGTAGATCGCCGGCATGGCGATGCCTGCAGCGATGCCCGCCAGCAGCTGTGCTGCGACCAGCATGACCACCGTAGGCGCTATCGCACTTGCGACCAGCGCTATCGCCAGCAACAGCAATGCGCCCTGCAGCATCCGGCGCGCGCCGAGCCGGTCGATGTAGCGGGCCAGGAACAGGGCGCTTGCGGAGGTGCCGAGGCCGAACGCGGCCGCCGCGATCATCACGGCCGGCACGCTGGTACCGAACGAGGAGGCCACGGCCGGTGCGATCGGACCCAGCACAAGCGAATTCGATCCGATGACCGCAATGCATCCGGTCAGCAGGTAAGCCAGCGCCGGGATCGGCGTGCGAGCGCTTGGCGCCAGTGATGCAACTTGATCTGCGTTCGACATATCGTCATGATCGCCGTATTCTATTCAGCTGCAATCGGGAAATTGGCCATGGATGAAGAAACAGATGGTATTCCGCAGAACAGGGCTGCGTCCCGCGACCTCGACGCGATAGACCGAAGAATATTAGGCGTCCTGGTCGATGACGCCACGATCAGCTACGCCGAACTGGGCGATCGCGTGGGCTTGTCGCCTCCTGCCGCGCACGAGCGGGTCAAACGCCTTCGGCGCAGCGGCGCCATCAGAAACACCGCGGCAATCATCGATCCCCGGGCGGTGAAAAAGCCTTTGCTTGCCTTTGTCCATATCGACACCAAGGGCTGGGGAAAAACCCCGGAGCTGATGGCGGTCTCGGAGTATCCGGAGGTCGAGGAGATCCATTCGGTTGCCGGCGACAGCTGCATGCTGCTCAAGGTCCGCACCGAGGACACCAGGGCACTCGAAGGACTGCTGTCCCGCCTTTACGAAACGCCTGGTGTCACCTCGACACGCAGCTATGTGGTGCTGTCGACTTATCTCGAGCGGCCGGTGCAGCCCGGCACCACCACAGAGTGGCCAACGCCAAGGCATATGGCCAAGCCGCTGTATTGAGGGTTCGACGGCCGGCTCCTACCCGCGCTCGGGAAACATCGTCTTCAGGCCTTCGCGCGACGCCTTGGCGACGCCACGCTCGGTGATCAGGCCGGTCACCAGCCGCGCCGGCGTCACGTCGAAAGCCGGGTTCGCCGCGGGCGTCGTCGCCGGCGAAATGCGCACCTGGGCAATCTCGCCGCTGGCGGTCTTGCCCCAGACCAGCGAGACCTCGTCGGAAGAGCGCTGCTCGATCGGGATCTCGGCCAAACCATCATGCACCGTCCAGTCGATGGTCGGCGACGGCAGCGCGACATAGAACGGTACGTCATTGTCTGCGGCGGCGAGCGCCTTGAGGTAGGTGCCGATCTTGTTGCAGACATCGCCACTGGCAGTCGTGCGGTCGGTGCCGACAATGACCATGTCGATTGCGCCGCGCTGCATCAGATGGCCGCCGGCATTGTCGACGATCAGCGTGTGCGGCACGCCGTGGCCGGCCATCTCCCATGCGGTCAGCTGGGCGCCCTGGTTGCGTGGCCGCGTCTCATCGACATAGACGTGGACCGGAATGCCAGCCTCGGTGGCCAGGTAGATCGGCGCGGTGGCAGTGCCGTAGTCGACGGTCGCCAGCCAGCCGGCATTGCAGTGGGTCAGGATGTTGACCGGTTCGCCCTTCTGCTTGCGCGCCGCGATCGCCTTGATGATGGCGAGACCATTCTCGCCGATGGCGCGGTTGAGGCCGACATCCTCGTCGGCGATTTCCCTGGCCCGCCGATAGGCGGCTTCGGCCCGTTGTTCGGGAGGCAATGGCCGCAGGAAGCGCCGCATCTCGTCCAGCGCCCAGCGCAGATTGATCGCTGTCGGGCGGGTTTCGTGCAATGTCTCCCACGCGGCATCGAGCGCCGCATCGGACGGATCGTCCGCCATCTGCATGGCGACGCCATAGGCGGCAGTGACGCCGATCAGCGGCGCGCCGCGCACCCACATGTCGCGGATGGCGGTGGCGATGCCGGCGACCGTGTCGATCGTCTCTATGCGGAAATCATGCGGCAGCCAGCGCTGGTCGATGATCTCCACCGAACGCCCGTCGTCGCTCAGCCAAATGGTGCGATAGTGGCGGTCGCCGACGTTCAAATGCTGCTCTCCTGTTCGATCAGCGCGGCCAGTTGGTTGACCTCGCCGATGCTGTGGATCTGGCGCCGGTTGACGGCGATGTGACGGCCGAATTTCAGCGCCTTTGCCTCACAACTGGCGCGCAAATCTTCGTCGGCAATGGTCTCGAAGTCGGCATTGTGGGCGAGGCCGAGGATGCGCCGGTGCACCTCGATGCCGGCAAAGCCGAGCAGGTCGGTCCAGATCTGGTGCAGCACATGGTCGAGTGCCTGCTCGGAGCCGAGCCTGTCGCCCTGGTCCTCGAACAGGCTCTTCTGATAGAGCATGCCGGTGCGTTCGGTGCGCCACAGATGCGAGAACTCGGCGCGGAACACTGACCAGGTCTCGACCGTCACCTCGAGCAGATAGGCGCGCATGGCATCGCGGTTTCCTTCCTGCTCGTGCCCGCGCTGCGAGAAGAACGACATCCAGAAATTGGCGAGCAGCATGCCGACGTCGAAGGCCATCGGACCGTAGAAGGCGAATTCCGGATCGATCATCCGGGTTTCCGTGTCGGTGATCATGATCGAGCCGGAATGCAAGTCGCCATGCAGCAGCGTTTCGGCATTGGCCGCGAAGATGTGCTTGAGCCGCTGCGCCTCGACTTTCAGGTCGCGGTCGGCGCGCAGTTCGGCGACGAGGCCGTCGAGCTGCGGCGAGGTATGCCGGTTCATCCTGGCGTCGAAATAGGGGTCGGAAAACACCAGGTTTTCGGTGATATCGCACAGTTCGACATTGTCGGCGAACAGCGCCAGATCCGCCTTGCGGTCTTTGGCCGTCATGTGCAGGTCGGAGCCGCGAAACAGCGTGCGGGCCATGAACAGGCCGATATCCCGAGCAATGTTCGGCAATTGCCGGCCTTCGATCAGCGCGCGGCGCAGGATGATGTGCGGCGGCGCTAGATATTCCATGATGATCAGCGCCTGGCTTTCGTCGAAATAATGGATCGCCGGCACCGAGCCCGGCGCGCGCGCTTCTTGCCTTGTCAACGCATGATATTCGAAGAAGGAGCGTTTTAAGGGCAGCGGCCAGCTGTCGCCGACCAGACGGACATAGGGCAGGGCCTGCTTGACCACCGCCGCACCGCTGGCGCCCTCGACGATGAAGACGAGGTTGAGATTGCCGTCACCGACCTCGCGCACCTTCCAGCGTGTGGTGTCATTGCCGATCTTCGCGCACAGCGCGTCGTTTGTGCCAAGGCGGGCAGCCAGGGTCTCGACCGACAGGGCTTCGAACGGCAATTCTTCAGTCATCGTCATCCTCCCGCATATGCGCGCCCCGAACATAATCGAGACGTGACGGTCGGGCCAAGCTAGGAAGCGATCTGGCAATTGTCAATCGTGTTGACAATTGCCGACACAGCCCATAGCGTCATGTCAGGGAGGAACGCATGGTCGGCAATGCCGTGTTCCGCGTAGAGGGACTGAGGAAATCCTTTGGCCATAACGAGGTGCTTGGCGGCGTCTCGCTCGAATTGCATGCGGGCGAAGCGACCGTGCTGATGGGCGCCAACGGCGCCGGCAAATCCACCCTCGTCAAGATCATTTCCGGCGTCTACGAACGCGGTGGCGGCACGATGGCGCTCGCCGACCAGGATTTCGCCCCGAAAACGCCGGCCGAGGCGATCCGCGCAGGCGTCGTCACCGTTCACCAGAACATCAATGACGGTGTCGTCGCCGATCTCGACGTTGCTACCAATCTCACTCTCGACAGGCTGAGCGGCAGCGGCGCGCCGACCCTGTTCAATCCGGTGCGGGTGCGCCGGGAGGCCAAGGCGGTCGCCGACCGCATGGGGCTGGCCATCGATCTGAAGGCGCGGGTAAGCGATCTTTCGCTGGCCGATCGCCAGATGGTGGCGATTGCCCGTGCGCTGGCGCACCAACCGAAAGTGCTGATTCTCGACGAGCCGACCTCATCGCTCTCCAGCACCGAGGCCGATCGGCTGTTTGCGCTGATCGACAGGCTGCGCGAGCAAGGCGTGGCGATCCTCTACATCTCCCACCGCATGTCGGATATCAGGCGACTTGCCGACCGCATCGTCTCCATGCGCGACGGGATCATCTCAGGCATCTTCGACAAGAAGCCGCTCGACTATGAAGGCGCGGTCAACGCCATGCTCGGCCGCAAGATCCATCTCGACCAGATCGTTGCCAGGAATTCGGCCAAGGCAATCCTGACGATCGAAGGCCTGCGCATCGCGCCGGGCGCCAAGCCGATCTCGCTGACGCTCGGCGACGGCGAGGTCGTTGCGATCACCGGCCTCGTCGGTGTCGGCAAGACGGCGCTTGCCGAGACGCTGTTTGGCGTGCGCCAGCCGCTCGCTGGCACCATGACGATGAACGGCAAGCCTTATGCGCCGCGATCGACGGGTGAGGCGATCGCCGCCGGCGTGTTCCTCGTCGCCAAGGACCGTGGTGAGAACGGCATTGTCGGCGGCTTCAACATCCAGGAAAATATCAGCCTGCCGTTTCACAAGCGCATGTCGCGTTTCGCTGTTCTCAGGCGCCGTCTCGAACGCGCCACGGCTCGCCGGCAGATCGAGGAACTGGGCATCGTCTGCCGCTCCGAGAAGGACGACATGTCCGAGCTGTCCGGCGGCAACCAGCAGAAGGTGATGGTCGCTCGCTGGATGGCTCAGGATGCAAGACTGTTCATTCTGGACGAGCCGTTTCAGGGCGTCGACATTTCCGCGCGGCGCGACATTGCCGCCAAGTTGAGAGCGAGTGCAAACGGCCGCGCCACGCTGTTGTTCGTCACCGAACTCGACGAGGCGCTGGAAACCGCCGACCGCATCCTGGTGATGTCGGAGCAGACCATCGTCGGCGAGCACCGCAATGCCGAAGTCGATCTCGATCGGCTGCTGGCCGAAGTCGCCGGCGGACCACTGCACAGCGCCGCCTGAAGGTGGCGGTGAATAGGATTGGGAATGGAGAGAGCATGGGTTCGAGTTGGGTAAAGACGACAACAGCGCGCGGGAGCACTGAATGACGTTGCGCGACAACGCCATCCGCTACGGCTTCATCCTGCTCCTGTTCGGGCTCGTCGCCTATTTCGCGATCGCCGCCGACGGTTTTGTTTCGCCGCAAAGCGCCGTCTTCATTTTCCAGTCTGTCGCCATCACCGGCGTGCTGGCGCTCGGCGTCACCGCCACGCTTGTCGTCGGCGGCTTTGACCTGTCGATCGGCTCGGTCGCCACATCAGCCATGATGGCGGCGGCCTATGTCATGGTGGTGCTGGAGCAGAACGCTTTCGTCGCGGTCGTCGTCTGCCTGCTGATCGGCGCCATTGTCGGCCTGATCAACGGCTGGCTGATCGTCTACATGCGCGTGCCCGATCTGCTGGCGACGCTCGGCATGATGTTCCTGCTCGTCGGCCTGCAGCGCATCCCGACCGAAGGCCGCTCGATCGCCACAGGCATGACCATGCCGGACGGTTCGGTCGCCAACGGCAAATTCTCTGACGCCTTCCTCGCGCTTGGCCGCCACCGCTTCGATTTCTTCATCCCCAACCTCATCCCGGTGTCGGTGGTGGTGCTGCTCGTGCTCGCCGTGCTGATCTGGTTCTTCCTCGAATACACCCGTTTCGGCCGCATGATGTATGCGGTCGGCAGCAACGAGCGCGCCGCCGAACTCGCCGGCGCGCCTGTCAAGGCATACAAGATCTGGGCCTACGTCATTTCAGGAGTTTTTGCCTCGATCGGCGGCATATTGCTCGCCGCCCGGCTTGGACGCGGCGACATCGCCTCGGGTAATAATCTGCTGCTCGATGCGGTCGCCGCGGCGCTGATCGGCTATGCGGTGCTAGGTGCGGCGAAGCCGAACGCCTTCGGCACCGCCGTCGGCGCGCTGTTCGTCGGCATCTTGCTGCAAGGCCTGACGATGATGAACGCGCCTTACTACACGCAGGATTTCGTCAAGGGCGTGGTTCTGGTCGTCGCCCTTGTCTTCACCTTTGCACTTTCGGGCAGGGGCAGGAGGTAGTTTCGACCGGAACAGGATTTTGGGTTCAACAAGAGTGGAGGAAAACAAAGTGAGCATTACAAGAAGACTTCTGGGGAAGGTGGCGCTCGGATTGGCCGGCGCAACCATGCTGATGCAATTCCCGGCGCTGGCCGCCGACAAGCCGGCGCCTTTCGACAAGCCCGGCGTCAAGATCGCGCTGGTGCGTTATCTCTCGACCGGTGACTTCTTCCAGGCCTATCTCAGCGGCGTCGAGGCACAGTCGAAGGCGCTCGGCATCGACCTGCGCGTGCTCGACAGCCGCCAGGACGCCGCCCTTCAATCCGACATGGTCGACCAGGCCATTGCGCTCGGTGTTCAGGGGATCATCATCCAGCACGGCCTGACGGAATCGATGAAGGACGCCGCGCAGCGTGCGGTCGACGCAGGTATCAAGGTTGTGGCTTTCGACGTCAATGTCGAGAACCCCAAGATCCCGCAGGTCGAACAGTCCGACCGCGACTTGGCCCGCCTCGCGCTCGAACAGGCGGTCAAGGACAATGGCGAGAGCTGGGATGCCGGCTATGTCTATGTCGCCGGTATCGCGCCGCTCGACCGCCGCAACGAGACCTGGGTCGACGTGAAGAAGAAGTATGCCGGCATCAAGGAAGTCGCGATGTTCGGCACATTAGACAATCCGATCGCCAACTCGGTCGCCAACCAGGCCCGCTCGGTGCTGTCGGCCCATCCCGACATCAAGGTGATGTTCGCCCCCTATGATGAATTCGCCAAGGGCGTGAAGATCGCTGTCGACGAAGCGGGCTTGAACAAGGGCATCAAGATCTATTCGGCCGACATTTCGACCTCGGATATATCAGCGATGCGCGAGCCCGACAGCGCCTGGGCGGCGACCGCCGCGACCAACCCAGCCGTCGTCGGCCAGGTTTCGGTGCGCGCGCTGGCGCAGCTGCTGGCCGGTGAAGACCCCGGCCACAACGTCATCGTGCCGCCGACGCTGATCACCCAGAAGGACCTCATCGACAAGGACATCAAGAACATGGAGGACCTGTCGGCCAAGCTGCCGCAGTTCGCCCATGCCGATGTCGCGATGCCGGCCTGGATGCCGAACCCGAACGCGAAGTAAGTTGGATCTCTGACAAAGAAAGGGCGGCGCTCGCGCCGCTCTTTCCATGTGAATGCTCAGCCTCTCCGGGCTACAGCCAGTGTTCCGGATCCCGCATCCCGTGTACAATCGCCACAACCAGCTCGCCATCCGATTGCGGCTCGTAAATGACGATATAGCGGCCTTCGATGAGCACGCGGGCTGTCACGCTTAACTCCGGTCGCGCCGTGCCCATTTTGGGGTGTTGGGTCGCCAATTCCAGCCTGTCAAAAATGCGCATCAGCAGCTTGTCCGCTGCCTTTTCATTGTCGATTGCTATGGTATGCCAGATATCTCGCAAATCTTGCGAGGCGCGTGGTGTGAGCCGATATTTAGCCACGGGCGCGGCGTTCTGCCTTCAGGCCGCGTATAAACTCAGCGGGTTCGACGTCCACCGGCTTGCCGCTGGCCATGCCCTCAGCATAGGCCCGTTTCAATTGTTCGAGTTCCAAGGCCCGCAATTCTTCGCGCTGCTCCCACAGACGAAGGGCGTCACGAACAATCTCGCTGTTGGAGGCATATCCTCCGCCTTCGACGGCCCTTTGCAGGCGAGCGACCTGCTGAGGGGTGAGGGAAATGGTAAGGGTACGCATCGGTTCGGTTTTCATTCCAAACCTGTAGCATATCTAACAAGAACTAACAATAATTGTTAGGAATTACGATCGCGCCTTGCCCTGCTGCGTCGCCGCAGCAGGGCGATCAAGGTAGGATTTCCTACCGCAATGCTGCCGCGATGTTGCCGCCATCGACCGTCGTCACGTCGGCGGTGGTTCGGTCGGCCAGCGCATGGTGCAGGAAGGCCTGTGCCACATCCTGGGCCGTCACTTCCTGGCCGAGCAGATTTCCGGACATGTAGTCCTTCTCCGACACGCCGCGCGCGCCCGAGCGGCTGGCGATCATGGCGTCGGTCAAAAGGCCTGAGCGGATGCGGTCGGCGTTGACGGCGTTGGAGCGGATGCCGTGCGCGCCATAATCGAGCGCGTACTGCCTGGACAGGAACAGGGTCGCTGCCTTCGGCACGCCATAGGCGCCGAACTTCGGCCCCGGATTGACTGCTTGTTTGGAGGTGTTGAACAGCAGAACGCCGCCGGTGCCCTGTTCGAGCATGATGCGCACGGCGTTCTGCGCCACCGACTGATGGGCGAAGAAGTTGAGCTCGAAGCTTTTGCGCAAAAGAGCATCGTCTAGCTCACCGATGCGGCCTTCCCAGGCAGCCCCGGCGTTGGAGACCAGGATGTCGACGCCGCCGAACACGGCGACCGCTCTGTCGAAGGCGGCGCGCACCTGTGCCGGGTCGGTGATGTCGGCGGCGACGCCGATCGAATTGTTGCCGGCCTTCTTCGCCGCCTCGGCGGCTTTCTCGGCATCGAGATCGACGACGACGGCGTGAGCGCCATTGTCGGCGAACAGTTTTGCTGTCGCCGCACCGATCGCGCCGGCGCCGCCGGTGATCAGCACGACCTGGCCGGTCAGCGGCTTCGGCTTGTTGGAGGCGAGCTTGGCCTGCTCCAGCGACCAATATTCGAGCGGGAACAGGTCTGCCTTGGAGAGCGGATGGAAACGCCCGACCGCCTCGGCGCCGCGCACCGCCTCGATCCACATCTCGCCGACATCCGACGCGATCTTCGCATCCTTCAGAGTGCGGCCATGGCCGAACATGCCGAGGCCCGGCACCAGTGTCAGCCGCGGCATCTGGTCGAGCATGGTGCGCTTGACGTCGTCGAGCGCGTCATTGGTCTCGAAATAGGCGCGGTAATCCTTGGCGAAGGCGTCGACATGGTCCTTGATCACCGCCTTGTAGTCGCCGGCCTTGTCGGCATCGGGCGCCGGCAGTGCCATCGGTCCGGTCTTGATGCGGATCGACAGATCGGGCGTCGACACGCCGCGTCCGGCATAGTCGGCAATCTCGGCTGAATTGATGAAATCGACGATTGCATCCGAGGTGCGGAAGTCGCTGATCATGCGGTCGAAGCGGCCTTCGCCGCGCGCTACGGCGACGGCGCCGCGAAGCGACGGCGCGATGGAGGCCGGTGTTGCGAGCTTTGCCGGTAGTGCTGCTTTCGCTGCCTTCGGCTTGCCGCTTGCGGCAATGAAGTCCTCGGCGACATTCACATAGTGGATCATCCGGTCGTAGGCTTGCTTGGCGTCGTCGCCGAAGGTGAAGATGCCATGCTTGTCGAGGATCAGGCCCTCGACCGCGGGGTCGGCGTCGAAGATGTCGGCCGCCGCCTTGGCGAGGTCGAAGCCGGGCATGATGTAGGGCACATAGCCCATCTTGTTGCCGAACACCGTCTTCACCAGCGGTTTCGAATCTTCCTGGTCGACGATGGCCAAGATGGCAGTCGAGTGCGTGTGGTCGACGAATTTGTGCGGCAGGAAGGCGTGCAGCAGCGTCTCGACCGAGGGGTTGGGCGATGACGGGTCGATGAGGTTGGCGCGTTGCAGGGCAACCATGTCCTCGTCGGCCAGTCTGTTCAGCCCGCGCGCCTTGAGCAGCGGCTTGAGCTTGACCGCCGGCAGGCCCTGCGGCTCGATGACGCCCATGTCCCAGCCGCTGCCCTTGACGCACAGCACGTCCCACTCGTCGCCGACAAGATCGACGGCCGTCGTCTTGCAGGAAGTGTTGCCGCCGCCATGCAGCACCAGTCTCGGTTCACCGCCCAGCAGCCGCGTCGTGTAGACGCGCAAGGCCAGGTCGCGGCCGACGCCCTTCCTTGCATAGTCGGCAACGAGCTTTTCGGCTGCATCGTCATTCCACAGGTTCTTCATGTTCGCTTCGTCCAATTGCTGTCTTCGATGGTGAAACAGGAATGCCGCGACGCTTTGATGACAATGCGACGGCGACGGAAGTGCTGGTTGCTAGGAAGCCTTTTCTGTCGTGGCGGCCGCATGATCCAGGAGCCGTTGCGCCATGCGCGCGCCGACCACCAGATGCGTGCAAAGGCCGCCCGCGATCGCCGCGAGCAGCGGTTCGAACTTGCTGTCCTCCTGTACCACCATCAGCCGCCGGGCGATGGCGCGCAGCGAGGCAAGGTCGGCCGAGATCACCCGCCTGTTATAACTGCAGTCGAGCACTTTGCCCTCGGCGTCGATGATCTGCCCGGCAATGACGCCGGCAGCACCCTGCCTGCGCAGCTCCGCCATTTCACTTGGTGTCAGCGCGCCGCATTTGACCAGATGGCTGTCGGCGTCGACCGCGCCGACCGAATACAGCGCTAGGTCGCATTCGCCGACGCCCGACAGTTGTTCGCGGATCACCGGTTCGGCACGCAGCGCGCGTGCCAGCTCTTCCGTCGACAGCACCAGCGGCGCGTAGAAATTGAGCCCCTTGGCGTTAAGGCGCCGCGCGATCTCCATCGTGCACTGATCGGGCCGATAGGAATAGGGCGCACCGAGATTGCCGCAGAGCTGCACCACCGTGACATCCTGCAGGTCGGCATAGGACATGACGTCGGCGATCATGTAGACGGTGCGGCCCCAGGCGACGCCGATGCGGTCGCCCTTCTTGACCAGTTCGAGAAAGACGCTTGCCGCCAGCACGGCGATTTCCGTCGATGGGTCGGCGATATGGTCGTTTTCAGGCGCGATCCAGACGGCGTCGAGGCGCAGCGCATCCTCGAGCTTGCGTGCCAGCACATCGTCGGTGAAAAGTTGGGTCGAGGTCGAGATGTTGACGATGCCGGTCTCGCGCGCCTTGCGCAGATACATGGCGACCGAGGCACGGGAAATGTTAAGCTGGCTCGCCACCTGGTCCTGCCGCAGGCCATGGGCATAATAGAGCCAGGCGGCCTTGTGGATAAGTTGTTCTGCCGGTCTGATCGCCATGCCGTCTCCTCGGCTGACATTATTCACGGCTCTCGACAAAAGTCAAACTGGACACGGGGTATGCGATGCCCTTTGGCGAGGCGAATCTGGATCATCATTGCGCCAAATGCGCCCCAACGGGGCATCGTTGATGGTGACGCGGCCCGAGGTCGTGATTAGAACGTCTAAAGAAAGAACGCGGGGAGTATGGGATGGGCAATCCTTACGAACAGGATCTCGACAAGAACGCGGCCAACCACCAGCCGCTGACGCCGCTCACCTATCTGGAGCGCGCGGCCAGGACCTATCCCGACCATATCGCCATCATCCACGGCCGCCAGCGCATCGACTATCGCAATTTCTGGCGGCGCTCGCTGAAGCTTGCCTCGGCGCTTCAAAAACGGGGCATCGGCAAGGGCGACACGGTCACGGTCATGCTGTCCAACACGCCGCCGATGCTGGAGGCGCATTTCGGCGTGCCGATGACCAAGGCGGTGCTGCATTCGCTCAACACACGCCTCGATGCCGCGGTCATCGCCTTCCAACTCGACCACGCGGAGACCAAGGTGCTGATCGTCGACCGCGAGTTCTCCAGTGTCGTCAAGCAGGCCCTGGAACTGGCCAAGGTCAAGCCGCTGGTCATCGACTACGACGACCCCGAATACGCCGCTGACGCGCCGTATCCGAAAGGCGAGCGCATTGGCGCGCTCGACTATGAGGATTTCGTCGCCGGCGGCGACGCGGACTTCGCCTGGTCGATGCCCGACGACGAATGGGACGCCATCTCGCTCAACTACACCTCCGGCACCACAGGCAATCCGAAGGGTGTCGTCTACCATCATCGCGGTGCCGCCCTGATGGCCTACACCAACACCATCCATGCCGGCATGGCCAAGCACGCCGTCTATCTGTGGACGCTGCCGATGTTCCACTGCAATGGCTGGTGCTTTCCCTGGACGCTCGCCGTCCAGGCCGGCACCCATGTTTGCCTGCGCTGGGTGCGGCCGAAGCCGATCTACGATGCGATTGCCGATCATGGCGTCACCCATCTATGCGGCGCACCGGTCGTCATGTCGGTGCTGATCAATGCGAAGGACGGGGACAAGCGGGAATTCCCGCAGACGGTCACCTTCAACACGGCCGCCGCACCGCCGCCGGAAGCCGTGCTGTCGGGGATGGCCGACGCCGGCTTTGCTGTCACCCACCTCTACGGCCTGACCGAGACCTACGGCCCGGCGGTCGTCAACGAATGGCACGGCGCCTGGGACGACCTCGAAAAGGGTGAACGCAGCGCCAAGAAGGCACGGCAGGGCGTGCGCTACGCGGCACTCGAAGGCTTGACGATCATGGATCCAGAGACGATGCGGACGACGCCGGCGGACGGCGAGACCATCGGCGAGGTCATGTTCCGCGGCAACATCGTCATGAAGGGCTATCTGAAGAACCGCAAGGCGAGCGACGAAGCGTTTGCCGGCGGCTGGTTCCATTCCGGCGATCTCGGCGTCATGCATCCCGACGGCTATATCCAGCTCAAGGACCGCTCCAAGGACATCATCATCTCGGGGGGCGAGAATATCTCCTCGATCGAGGTCGAGGATGCGCTCTACAAGCATCCCTCCGTCGCCTCATGCGGCGTCGTCGCTAGGCCCGACGACAAATGGGGCGAGGTGCCCATCGCCTATGTCGAATTGAAGCCCGGCAAGTCGGCGACCGAGGCCGAGATCATTGGACACTGCCGCGCGCTGCTTGCCCGCTTCAAAGTGCCGAAGGCGGTGATCTTCGCCGAAATCCCGAAGACCTCGACCGGCAAGATCCAGAAGTTCCGGCTGCGCGAAATGGCAAAGGTCGCCTGAAGCGCCGACAGCCTCTCGCGGAAAATATTTTCTACAGTCCGCATCCTCCGGTGGCTTCGTGACGTCTATCGAATGTCACCATCTGTCAACAATCGTACAAGTACGCCGAAATCGCATTGACAGGTCACTCGTTTCGATTTACGAGTGACGAAAATTGAAATTCGTCATTCGTAAAGCAACAGAGGTCATGTCCGAAGCCGCCACCATCGTCGCCGACGCCGCCCGACAGGAAAATGTGACGCGCATTCTCGATTGCGCCGAGCGCTTGTTCCGCCACTACGGCTACGGCAAGACCAATGTCGCCGACATCGCCCGCGAACTCGGCATGTCGCCGGCCAACATCTACCGCTTCTTCGCTTCCAAGGTGGAAATCCACCAGGCGGTCTGCGGTCGGATGCTCGGCGCGAGCTATAAGATGGCCTAAGAGATTGCCCACCTGCCGATCAGCGCCGAGGAGCGGCTTCGGCGCTACATACATGCCCAATACAAGATGACGATGGAAGTCATGCTCGACGAGCAGAAGGTCCACGAGATTGTCGTCGTCGCACTCGAACGGGACTGGGGCGTCATCGACAAGCATGTCGACAGCATTCACGACCTGTTTGCGGACGTGATCCGCGACGGCATCGAGGCCGGTGAGTTCAGGGAACAGGATCCGGTGATCGCGTCTCGGTGCTTCGGCGCCTCGACCGTCATCCTGTGCCATCCGCAGATGGTGGCGCAATGCCTTGCCAAGACCAATCGGGCGATGCCCGACGACCTGATCGACTATGCGATCAGGGCTTTGAAATAATAGCCGCCGAACGCCGGTGTCGACCGTTCATCTCCAGTCGGGAGTACAAGATGTCTTTGTCCAGTTCCATTCTCCGCAAACTGCCAGTTGCCGGCCTGATGGTCGCGGCCCTCGGGCTCGCCGGCTGCAGCCAAGAAAAAGCCGAAGTCAAGGAAATCATCCGGCCGGTCAAGGTCGTCGAGATCGCCCAGGCGCATGATACCCGCACGCTCTCCTATTCCGGCTCGGTGCGGGCCCGCACCGAAAGCGCGCTGGCTTTCCGGGTCAACGGCAAGATCACAGAGCGCCTCGTCGACATCGGCCAGCACGTGGCCTCGGGCGATGTCCTCGCCCGCATCGATCCCATCGACTACGACCTTTCGGTCAAGAGCGCGCAGGCAGCCCTTGATGCCGCCGATCGGCAGGTCGAGACATCGGAGCTTGCCCGCAAGCGTGCCGAACAGCTGTTCGACAAGAAGTTCGCGCCGAAATCGCAGCTGGAGCAGGCGACCCTGGCCTACGACCAGGCCGTCGCCACCCGCGATTCCGCCCGCTCGACGCTCGCCCAGGCCAGGAACCAGGTTGGCTATACCGATCTCAAGGCCGACAGGGATGGCATCGTCACCGCAGTCAGCGCCGATGTCGGCCAGGTGGTCGGCTCCGGCTCGCCGGTGGTCACCGTCGCGGTCGACGGCGAAAAGGAAGTCCTGATCGCCGTTCCGGAAATGGAAATCGCCGAATTCAAGCCGGGCAAGGTCGTCAAGGCGGGCTTCTGGTCCGACGACGCGTTGGCGCTGGACGGCAAGGTCCGTGAAGTCGCCGGCAGCGCCGATCCGCAATCGCGCACCTTTGCCGTCCGCGTCAGCCTGCCAAACGACCCGCGCGTGCTTCTCGGCATGACCGCCAGCATCGAAGCCTCGGCGGCCAATGAGCGGCAGCTCGTCTCGATCCCGCTGAGCGCATTGGCTGAGAAAGACAGCCAGTCGATCGTCTGGACCGTCGATCGTGGCGCCGACACCGTTCATGCCCGTCCGGTCAAGGTCGCGAAGTTTGCCGCCGATGGCGTGCGTGTCGCAGAGGGTCTGAAGCCCGGCGACGTCGTGGTCGCTGCCGGCACGCAGTTCATGACCGAGAATCTCAAGGTGAAACTCACTGGTGACACGGTGCTGCAATCCGCCTCCGCGGCGGGTGACGGCGGCGACACCAAGCAGGTGCGCTAACGCAAGACAACCGGCTGCGCGTTCCCGCAGCCGCTGGTTTCCGGGCGGCAGGTGCCCGACCCGACACGCTCGATTGATGTAACCCCCACATCGATTTCGCGTCCCACCGCGATGAGTGTTTCTCCGCTCGGAGAGCCTTGCCGCCCGGAAGCCAATACCGAACCCTCGATTGCTGAACAGATGGATCTGCATCCATGACCAATTCCACGGAAGAGAAGCGGCCCTTCAACCTGTCGCGCTGGGCAATCGGCCACCCCGCCATTGCGCGCTTCCTGTTTGGCCTGATCATCATTTCCGGCGCGCTCGGCCTGATGCGCATGGGCCAGAAGGAAGACCCCGATTTCACCTTCCGGGTCATGGTCGTCCAGGCGATCTGGCCGGGCTCGTCGATCCAGGAGATGGAAGACCAGGTCGTCAACAAGATCGAGCGCAAGCTGCAGGAGACGCCGCATCTCGACTTCGTCCGCTCCTTCACCCGCGCCGGCAGTGCCATCATCACGGTCCAGATCAAGGGCGACACCAACACCGCCGAGGTGACCGACGCCTTCTACCAGGTGCGCAAGAAAGTCGGCGACATATCAGGCGACCTGCCGCAAGGTCTGCTCGGCCCCTATTTCAACGACGAATTCGGCGACACCTTCATCACGCTGCATTCGATCAGCGGCGAGGGCTTCAGTTATCCCGAGCTGAAGAAGTTCGCCATCCAGGCGCGCGACATGCTTTTGACGACGCCCGGCGTCGAGAAGGCCGTCATCATCGGCGATCAGCCGGAAAAGCTCTATATCGATGTCTCGTCCAAGGCGCTCGCCGAACGCGGCTTGACGCTGACCGATCTGCAGAACGCGATCAAGGGACAGAACAATGTCGATCCGGCCGGGTCGGTCGACACCGGCACCAATTCGGTGCGCATTTCCGTCGAAGGCGACGTCGCCAAGGTCGAGGATATCAGGAACCTGCGCCTGCGCGCCGGCGGCCAGGTCACAAGGCTGGGCGACATCGCCACGGTGACCTCGGGTCTGGAAGATCCGTTCCAGCGCAAATACCGCTTCAACGGTCATGACAGCGTGCAGCTTGGCGTCGTCATGGCCAAGGGATTTAAGGTCACCGATGTCGGCAAGGACGTCGAGGCCACCTACAAGCGCTTCGAGGAGACGCTGCCCTATGGCGTTTCGGTCGACCAGATTTCCGATCAGCCGGGCGTCGTCACGGATGCGGTGGCCGAGTTCATGCATGCGCTCGGCGAAGCGCTGCTGATCGTGCTCGTCGTCTCGTTCCTGTCGATCGGCTGGCGCTCGGGCCTGATCATCGCCATCACCATCCCGCTGGTGCTCGCTGCCACCTTCGCCATCATGTACGAACTCGGCATCGACCTGCAGCGCATCTCGCTCGGCGCCCTGATCATCGCGCTCGGCCTGCTTGTCGATGATGCCATGATCGTCGTCGAGATGATGGAGCGGAAGCTGGAAGAGGGGCTGGTCAAGATCGAGGCGGCAAGCTTCGCCTATTCCTCGACCGCCTTCCCGATGCTGACCGGCACGCTGATCACCACGGCCGGCTTCATCCCGGTCGGCTTCGCCGCCTCGACGGCCGGCGAATATGTCCGCACCCTGTTCTATGTCGTCGGCATCGCGCTGGTCGTCTCCTGGTTCGTCGCGGTGTATTTCACGCCGTGGCTTGGCAACATGATCCTCAAGCAGCGCAAGCATGCTGGCAGCCACCACGACGCCTTCGACACGCGCTTCTATCGCCGGCTGCGCGGAACCGTCGGCTGGGCGGTGCGCCATCGCATCATCGTCCTGGCCATGACTTTGGTCACCTTCGGCACCAGCCTGTGGGCGTTCCAGTTCATCCCGCAGAACTTCTTTCCGCAGTCGTCGCGTCCGGAAATCCTCGTCGATCTCTGGCTGCCGGAAGGCACCAGCATCAAGGAGGTCGAGGCACAGGCCAAGTCGCTCGAAGCCAAGATGATGGACGACAAGGACAAGCGCTTCATCGCGACCTATATCGGCGAAGGCGCGCCGCGCTTCTTCCTGCCGCTCGACCAGCAGCTGAGCAACCCGAACTTTGCCCAGCTGCTCGTTATGGCCAATGACGAACCGGCCCGCGAACGGCTGATCGTCAAATTGCGCACCGTCCTGGCCGAGGATTTTCCGTCGATCCGCGCCAAGGTCGACCGTTTGTTCCTCGGTCCGCCGACCGGATGGCCGGTGCAGATGCGCGTCATGGGGCCGGATCGCCAGGAGGTGCGCCGCATCGCCGACCAGGTGAAGGCGAAGTTCCACGAGAATCCGCTGCTCGGCGCAGTCCATGACGACTGGCTCGAACCGGTGCCGGCCATGAAGCTGGACATCGACCAGGATCGCGCCCGTGCGCTCGGCGTCACCTCGCAGCGCATCCGCCAGACGCTGCGGGCGGCCATGTCCGGCGTGCCGCTCGACGACTTCCGCGACGGCGAGGAGACGGTGTCGATCGTCGCCCGCGAGCCGGATGCCAGCCGCAGCCTGCTGTCCTCGGTCGACTCTGTCTATATTCCGACCGATTTCGGCGGGTCCGTGCCGCTGTCGCAGGTGGCCAAGGTTGTGCCGGTGATGGAGCAAGGCATCGAATGGCGCCGCGACCGCTTGCCGACCATCAGCGTGCGGGCGACGCTGCCGGATGGCGTGCAGTCCAACGACGTCATCACCAAGATGTACAAGGACATGCAGGGCCTGCGTGACGGGCTGGCGCCCGGCTACAAGATCGAGATCCAGGGCGGTGCTGAGGATTCGGCCGAAAGCCAGGCTTCGATCGCCGCCAAGGCGCCGATAATGCTGGCCGTCATCGTCGTGCTGTTGATGATCCAGCTGCAGCATTTCGGCAAGGCGATGCTGGTTCTGGCGACCGGACCTCTCGGCATCATCGGAGCTGCGGCCGCCCTTTTGATCAGCGGCGCACCGTTCGGCTTCGTCGCCATCCTCGGCGTCATCGCTCTGCTCGGCATCATCATGCGCAACTCGATCATCCTGGTCGACCAGATCGACCAGGACATTGCGAGAGGCATGGACCGCTACGAAGCGATCATCGGCTCGGCCGTACGCCGCTTCAGGCCGATCGTGCTGACAGCGATGACGGCGGTGCTGGCATTGATCCCGATCTCGCGCGGCGTGTTCTGGGGGCCGCTCGCCTACGCCATGATGGGCGGCATCCTCGTTGCCACCGTGCTGACCATCCTGGTCCTGCCGGCGGGCTACGCCCTGTTCTTCGGCCGCGAGCCAAAGAGGATTGCCGCGAAGGAAGACGATTTGGCATCCAGCAAAGAAGCCGAAAGGCCTCGACTGGCCTTGGCGGCTGAATAACGATATCGGCCGGTCGAGTTTCAACCGGCCGATTGTCCATCCAGTTAAGGCTTTCCGCTGCCGACTTTTCGGGAAGTCGTCAGATGACGAAAAACCAGTTGGCCAGCAGCATCACCACCACGCCGGCGACCAGCGTCAAATAGGGCAGCATGCCCGCCTTTTTGACCGCGAGGTCGGCTCCCGTCATGCCGAGGTCGGCCAGCATGTGGTCGGGGAACTTTCCCTTGTCCTGGACGTAGTGGCGGAAGCAGAACACCGGAATGATCAGCGCCGCGGTGATCAGTCCGGCCCACAACGCCATCGGGTTCCACACCTTGGCGCCCGCGCCCATGAAGATGGCGTTGACATAGGCAAAGATCGCCCCGATCCCGAGCAGCCAGCTCGGTGCCTTCCAGGGCCGCGCGATATGGCCGTTGTCGATGCGGTGGATCCAGCCGGCGTTGAGGTTGAGGAAGTTGAAGATGATGTAGCCGCAGTTCGACACGGCGAGGATGAAGAAGAAGCTCGTCGCGTCGGCCGAGGCGATGGCCAGCACGATCAGGTTGAAGACGAGATCGGTCCACATGGCGCGGGTCGGCGCGCCATGCTCGTTGACGTGGCTGAGATAGCGCGGCAGCCAGCCGTCGACCGAGCCCTGGTAGAGTGTGCGCGAAGAGCCGGCCATGGCGGTCATGATGCACAGCACCAGCGCCAGGATCATCAGCATTACCAGCAGGCTGTGGATCAGCGCGCCGCCACCGACCATGCCGGCCAGCGCGTCGGCGACGCCGGAACCGTCGACGATCGGCGTCGCCAGCATGCCATTGAGGCCGAGCACGCCCTGGAAGGTGAACGGCACCAGGATGAACAGCAGCATGCACAGCAAGCCGGAATAAAAGATGGCCTTGAACGTGTCGGTGCCGGGGTTCTTGAACTCCGAGGTGTAGCACACGGCGGTCTCGAAGCCGTAGGTCGACCACGCGGCGATGAACATGCCGCCGAGCACCAGCGTCCAGCCCGCGATATTCCAGGCGCCGGGTTCTGGAGCATAGGCAGCCGCCAGCGGTACAAATGGCGAAAAATTCGCCCAGTTGATCTGGCCGGTGATGATCGGCACCACGCCGACGATGAGCATCGGGATGATGACCAGCAGACCGATATATTTCTGCACGTTGGCCGTCCCGAGGATGCCGCGATGCTGGATGGCGAAGATGATCAGCATCAGCACCGCGCCGATGAAGAAGGTCGCGTTGAACGTGAACGAGACCGGTCCCAGCGTGTGGCTGTAGAGCGTCCAGTTGCGGATCGCCGGCGTTGCAGCGGCGGTCACCGCAGTGATGGCGTCGGCGGCACTCGTTCCTGCATGCGCGGCAATATAGGCGACGACATCCGGCGAAGCGTCGGTGAACAGCGGCACCGGCGCCAGCGCGTTGCGGCGATCGAGCAGCCGAGCGACAGCACCGGCGACCAGGCGAACCAGTTGCACCACACCGACAACGGCGCGATGAACTTGGAATAGCGCAGCCACGCCGTGGCGCCGTAGATCGAGGCACCGCCGGATTTGTTCGGGAACAGGCCGGCGATCTCCGCATAGGTGAAGGATTGCAGGAAGCCCATGATCATGGAGAAGATCCAGATCGCGAAGGCCAGCGTGCCGGTCGTGCCGGCAATGCCGCCGATCGAGAACAGGACGAGGGCAGGGACGCCGCTCGCCACCCAGAAGGCGCCGCGCCAGTCGATATTCCGGTGCAGCTTGCCTTCCGCAAGCGGCTCCAGGGCAGTTACTATTGTGCTCATGTGTCTTGGTTCCCCTTTTTGATGTTCCCCGTTCGTGACGGCCGCGACTTCGCGAGGCTTCATCATCGACGCATGCATTGAGCGACTGCCGGTGTTTCCACTCAGTCGTATTTTTTTCTTAACAGTGAAGATTGATCCGACGCGCTTTCAGGTCAAGCGTTTTGTGAAGCCATGCACATCACGCTTGTGAGCGTAGGATTCACGCGACCGGTGAGATTACAGACCGGCCGACCTGTTTGTCGTGAAAACGGTCTTCATGAGCGCGGTTTTGTCTTCTGCGGATCGTAATGTGCGAAGGTGACGACGCGCGCCGGCAGCCGCTTGGCATGGCCATCGAGCTTGCCGATCTCGACCTCGGTGCCAATGGCCGAATGAGTGACATCGAGCCTCGCCAGCGCGATATTCTTATTCAGCACCGGCGAACGCATGGCTGAGGTGACGACGCCGATCTGGGCGCGGCCGACATGCACGCAGTCGCCATGGCCGACGGCGACATTGGCGTCGATGTCGAGCCCGACCAGCTTCGTCCGCGGGTGCTCTTTGCGACGGATCAGCGCCTCGCGGCCGATGAAGTCATCGGTCTTGCTTTTCAGCGGCACGGTAAAACCGATGCCGGCCTCGAAGGGGTCCGTCTGGTCCAAGAATTCGTAACCGGCGAAGATCAGTCCGGCCTCGATGCGCACCATGTCGAGCGCCTGCAGCCCCATCGGCTTCAGTCCGTGCGGCTGGCCGGCCTCCCAGATGGCGTCGAATACCTTTTCGGCGTCGCGCGGATGGCACCAGATCTCGTAACCGAGCTCGCCGGTGTAGCCGGTGCGCGAGACGACGACCGGAATGCCGTTGCCGCCACCGATACGGGCGACGGCGAAACGGAACCATTCGAGTTCATCGATCGACGGCTGTAGCGGCGACGTCCAGATGACTTCACGCAGGATGTCGCGGCTCTTCGGCCCTTGCACGGCGACATTGTGCATCTGGTCGGTGGAGGACCGCACCAGCACGTTGAGCCCCAGCTTTGCCGCTGTCTCGCGCAGCCGTTCGCCGGACAGATCGTCGCCGCCGACCCAACGGAAATTATCCTTGCCGAGGCGCAGCAGCGTGCCGTCATCGATCATGCCGCCATGTTCGTAGCACATGGCGGAATAGACGACCTGGCCGACGCCGAGCTTCTTGACGTCACGGGTCAGCGTGTACTGCAGCAGCGCTTCGGAGTCGGGACCAGTGACCTCGAACTTGCGCAGCGGCGACAGGTCCATGATCACCGCGTCCTGCCGGCAGGCCCAGTATTCGGCGATCGGTCCTTCCTTGGCGAAGGAGTTGGCCAGCCAGTAGCCCCTGTACTCCTGAAAGTTGCGGGTGTGCTTGGCAAAGCTCGAATGAAAGGAGGTCTCGCGGGTCATTTTCGGTTCCGAATCAGGCGTCATGCGTCTGGCGATCGCTCGCGAGAATTTGTGCTGGCCGGAATAGGTGCGCACATGGATGTCGGTCGGGTTCCAGCCATTGGCCGGCGTCGTGTCGTCGGGGCAGGCGGAGGAAACGCAGACGATGTCGGTGAGCGCGCGCAACAGCACATAGTCGCCGGGCCGCGACCATGGCTCATCGGACACCATCACGCCATGCGCGTCGATCGCGGTGTTGAAGAAGAAGTTGATCGCCATCCAGCCGGCACGAGGATTGACGCCTCTGTCCGCCAGCGCGCGATTGAAATTCTCCGAGCAGTTGGTGTGGCCGGGATAGCCGATATCGTCGTAATATTTGGCTGCGCAGGCGAGCGCGAAGGCGTCATGCCGACCGCATGTGTCCTGCACCACTTCGACCAGCGGTTCCATGTCCTGGTCGTAATATTTCGAATACAGGCCGGGCATCGGGTAGCTCGCACCCATCAGCGTGCGGGTCGTCGTCACGTCGAGTGGATGGTCGAGGCCCTTGTCCAGCTTGCGGGCCGAGAAGCACTGGAAGTCGGTGCACTGGCGGCCGTCGACATCGATGATCTGCAGATAATCGCCCGTCTTGACGAAATAGGACTCCGCCGTCGCCGAATGGACGCGCAGGTCCAGCACCGGATCGGCCAGCGGATCGGCCAGTTGCGATTTCGCCGCCGGGCGGATTGTGGCGCGGCGCACGATAACCGTGAGCGGCGTCGCGGTGTCGTGGCCATCGACCAGCATCGGCCCGCCGGGTGCGGCGATGACCATCGAGCCGTCGCGCGCAATCGTGAAGGCCTGTTCGGTGCCAGCCGGCGTGGAACCGCCGAACACACGCACGGCCTTGGCCTGATCCAATTGCACTTGCCGGCGCGCGAGCCCGCGGCGCAAGGAAGCGAGGCTGTCGTCGCCTTCAGTCAGCACGGCCTTGATGCCTGCGGCATTGCTGTTCGATGTCGCGCCAAAAATGCCGGGGTCGGTTGCGCCGGTCTTGTCCCAGGCCAGCAACTCGCAGGCCTGGCCACCCTCGACATTGTGCACAGTGATCGTGTCGCCGGCTTCGATTTCGATGAGCACCGCGCCGTTACCCTGGATCGTATAACGCTCCATGCCAGGCGGCAGCGCGATCTGGCCCGGCCTCAGGATCAGGCTCGGCCGGGGCGGTCCGGCTGCAACTGCGGGGTAGGGCGACTGGCTCATCTCAGCCTTGCGGTTCGAGAAACAAGTTTGCCTGTGTGTGAAATTATTTTAGCGGCAAGAATAGCAGTGCGGTTGGGTTTGGCAAGGCGGAGGGCGCGCACAAGCGCTACGCCAGTTCCTCGGAATGGCTGACGTCGACGCCATATTCAGCCGCCGCATCAAGCATCGTGCCCCACAAGCTCTCGGCGAAGGTCGCAAACACCAGCAGGTTGAACACCGCCAGCCCATCCGCCCTGTCATTCCCGCGCCAGAGCGTCACGCTGGTGTGGTCCATCGAGGTTGCGGCGGCGGCGCCAATCGGAAATGCTCCCGCGTGCAGATCGATCGACGACAGTTTGGCCAGCATCATCCGCGCCTTGGCGCCGGAAATGCTGATCATGGCGCGCGCATGCGACTGGTCCGACAGCGAGGCAGGTCCGGACAATGCCGGAGCCAGCGTCTCCATCGTGTGCTTGCCGCCCTTCGACAGGACGAAAAACTGATCCGGTCCGGACCAGATCAACGTGGCGTCCTGAGCCTGTATCGCCTTGGGCACATCGGGAGCCGCCACGCCAAAACGGGCCATGGCTGCCTTTGCCAGCTCGGCCGCTTGGCCGCGCCGCGCCATCACCTGGATCAGGTCGAAATTCCGGATCTCGGTCAGCCAAACGCCGGCCTCGATGCTGCTTGCACCATGCCGACCGGCGACCAGCGCATGCTCGAGGGGACTGCGGGGAGCCCAGGAAAACTCAGCCACGCTGGCGCCCTCCATCGGGATCGTAGAAGACGGGATTGCACAGCTCGACGTCATAGTCCTCGACGCGCAATGGGTCATGCGCGTGTACGATCTCGCCGATGCGTTCGCGGCCGCGTTCGACAAGGGCGAGCCCGATCCATTGGTCCGATGTCGGCGAGAAACAGACCGAGGTGACATAGCCCTGGTCGTTGCCGGGGCCAGGTATCTGCCCTTTCGGAATGACGTGCGCGCCGGAGCGCAGCCGGCGAGCCTTGTCGGCCGGCTTGACGCCGACAACGACCTGGCGATCCGGCGCGACCAGCGCCTCGCGCCCCGCCATGACGCGGCCGATATAGTCCTTCTTGGTCGACATCATCTTGCCCAAGCCGAGATCGGCCGCCGTCGTCGTGCCGCTCAATTCCGGTCCGGCGATGTGCCCCTTTTCGATACGCATGACGCCGAGCGCCTCGGTGCCGTAGGGCGTGACGCCGAATGGCGCGCCGGCCAGCATCAGATTGCGCGCCATGGCATCGCCGAAGCGCGCCGGCACCGAAATCTCGAAGGCCATCTCGCCGGAGAACGAGATGCGGAACAGCCGCGCCTTGAGGCCGCCGCGAAGCGCCACTTCGCGCGCGCCCATGAACGGAAAGCCTTCGTTCGACAGGTCTTCCGACGGGTCGACGACTTCCCTGAGCAGGTTGCGTGTCTTGGGCCCGGCGATCGAGAACTGCGCCCACTGGTCGGAGACCGAGGTGAGCTGGACGTCGAGTTCCGGAAACAGCACCTGCCGGCAGAATTCAAGATGCTGCATCACCAGCCCGGCCTTGGCGGTGGTGGTGGTCAGGAAATAGTGATCCTCGGCCAGCCGCGACGTGGTGCCGTCGTCATAGACGATGCCGTCCTCGCGCAGCATCAGCCCGTAGCGGGCTTTTCCCACCGCAAGGCTGGAGAAGGTGTTGATGTAGACGCGGTCGAGGAAGGCACCGGCATCCGGGCCGTGCACGTCGATCTTGCCGAGCGTCGAGACATCGCAGAAGCCGACGCCGCCGCGCACCGCCTTGACCTCGCGGGTCACCGATTCCAGCCAGTCTTTTTCGCCGGCGCGCGGATACCATTGCGCGCGCTTCCACAGGCCAGTGTCGACGAAGACGGCGCCCTGTTCGGTCGCCCAGTGATGCGATGGCGTCAGCCTTGTGGCATGGAAAGTCTCGTCGCGATGATGACCGGCGAAGGCGCCTATGGCGACCGGCACATAAGGAGGCCGGTAGATCGTCGTGCCGGTCTCGGGAATGGAGCGGCCGCTGACGGCGGCCATGATGGCGAGGCCGCCGACATTCGATGTCTTGCCCTGGTCGGTCGCCATGCCGAGCGTCGTGTAGCGCTTCAGGTGCTCGATCGATTCAAAGCCCTCGCGCTGCGCCAGTTCGATGTCGGAAGCGGTGACGTCGTGCTGGTAGTCGACAAAGGCCTTGCCCTTGCCTGCGACATGCCAGAGCGGCGTCAATGAAAATGCCTCGTCGTCGGCGACAGGAGTGGCGCCCGCCCTGCCATTGTGCCCCGCGTCACGCGCCGCTGCCGAGCCGGCGGCAAATCCCTGGCTCAGGCAGGCGCCAAGTCCGAAATCGCCATTGGCGGCACCGGCGGCAACCATGCCTGGAGGCGCGCCGTCGGGCACGAAGGCGGCGATATCGTCGCGCCATGTCGGCCGGCCGCGATGGTAGGAGGTCAGCCCGACCGCCGGGTTCCAGCCACCCGAAACGGCGAGGCCGTCCGCTTCGACCTCGGCGCGCGCGCCGCCGGTCAGCGACACCGCGATTTTCCTGACGCCGTCCTTGCCGCCCTCGACACCACTAACGGAGCCGTGCAGCACCGCGAAGCCACCCTTGGAAGCGAGCGATCGGTGGGCTGGAGATATATCAGGCCGTGTGTCGATGACCGCTGCGATCTGAAGTCCGGCGCCAAGCGCGGTCTCGATCGTACGCCAGCCATCCTCATTGTTGGTGAACAGCGCGATGCGCCTAGCCGGCGTCGCTGCATAGCGCGCGATGTAGGTTCGCATGGCTGAGGCCATCATCACGCCGGGCGTGTCGTTACCGGCAAAGACGATCGGCCGTTCGATGGCGCCGGCCGCGACAACGCAGCGCTTCGCCACGATCCGCCACAGGCGCTGGCGCACCTGATGCTCGGGCGGCGAGGGCAGGTGGTCGTTGACCCGCTCGATCGCACCATAGGTGCCGCCATCGTAGACGCCGAACAATGTCGTGCGGGTCATGATGCGGACGTCGGGCATATCAGCCAATTCGGCCAGCGTCCGCGACAGCCACTCGGCTGCCGGCAAGCCATCGATCGTGCCGCCGTCCGACAGCAGACGGCCGCCGAGCGTGAAATCTTCTTCGCACAGGATGACGCGGGCACCAGAGCGGCCGGCGGCCAACGCCGCGGCCAAACCGGCTGGACCGGAACCGGCGATCAGCACATCGCAATGCGCCCATGCCTTGTCGTAGTGATCCGGATCGGCGACGCCGGCGGCGCGGCCAAGGCCGGCGGCGCGGCGGATCGCCGGCTCGTAGATCGCTTCCCAGAATTTCGCCGGCCACATGAAGGTCTTGTAGTAGAAGCCGGCAACGAAGATCGGCGCGAAAAGCTGGTTGACCGACATCACGTCGTGGCGCAGCGATGGCCAGCGGTTCTGGCTGGCGGCTTCCAGCCCGTCATAGAGTTCGGTCGTCGTCGCCTTGGTGTTCGGCTCGCGCCGAGCGCCTGTGCGCAGCTCGACCAGCGCGTTGGGCTCTTCCGAGCCGGCGGTGAGGATGCCGCGCGGGCGATGGTATTTGAACGAGCGGCCGACCAGCTTGACACCATTGGCGATCAGCGCCGAGGCGAGCGTGTCGCCCTGGAAGCCGGAGAAAGTCTTGCCGTCGAAGCGGAAGGTCAGCGGTGCCGAGCGGTCGACAAGACCGCCGGATGTAAGGCGATGGGATTGGGACGACGTCACGATTGCCGGCTTTCCGTGAGTTCGATGAAATGCGAGACGGTTGCGCGGCCTCTTACCCTCCCCCTTGTGGGGAGGGTCGCTGCGCAGCGGCGGGGGGGGGGGGGGGGGGCGGCCCCCCCCCCGACCACCCCCCCCACCACCCCCCAAGAGGGAGCCAGAGGGGGGGGGCGAATGGCGAGGCCGAAGGTGTAGGAAGGAAAAAGACATTA
>NZ_JAMYOR010000070.1:0-33518 GCF_040319965.1 Mesorhizobium sp. M0830
AGAGGGCTCCGCAAATCACGAAGCCTCCCATGAATCATATTCGCACCCCAAACGCACCACACGTTAACCCGAAGCGATTGCCCTGTACCCCCATGCGGTCCCACTTGCCTCCCACAAGCTGCTCCTATATGAGATCAGCCATGAACACGCGCGCCATCAACGCTTCCCGTCCGACCGGTTTTTCCGGCGAGGCCGTGCGCGCGCTGGCTTCGACCCTGCTTCTTCTTGGCCTTATCGGCGATCGCCGGGTTCGCTGAAGGAGCGCCCGGCGGTCGAACCGCCGCGCAAGCGCATGCTCCTTGGCAATCACATCAAGCGAACGAAATTCTGGTAAAGGCGCCGCTCGCCATCAATCCACCTGAGGGTGGATCCATGAGCCGCCGGGAGAAATGACGATGAACGCACGAGAAGAGGTCCGCTCCGACGCAGCGGCAGCTGGCAAGGTTGTGGAAAGCAGCATCCAGAACAGGGGCATGCCTGACGCGGCCAGCAAATACCAGCCCTATCCGACCGTCGGCCTCACCGACCGCACCTGGCCCTCGAAGGTCATCGACAAGGCGCCGATCTGGTGTTCGGTCGACCTGCGCGACGGCAACCAGGCGCTGATCGATCCAATGGGCCACGAGCGCAAGGCGCGCATGTTCGGCCTGCTGCTCGACATGGGCTTCAAGGAGATCGAGATCGGCTTCCCGTCGGCCTCGCAGACCGATTTCGACTTCGCCCGCTGGTGCATCGAGCAAGGCAACGTACCCGCCGACGTCTCGCTGCAGGTGCTGGTGCAGTGCCGGCCCGAACTAATCACCCGCACCTTCGAGGCGCTCAAGGGTGCCACCAACCCGATCGTCCATTTCTACAATTCGACCAGCGAATTGCAGCGCCGCGTCGTCTTCGAAAAGGACGTTGGCGGCATCAAGCGCATCGCCACCGATGCGGCCAAGATGATCACCGATATGGCGGCCAAGGCCGGCGGCGGCTTTCGCTTCGAATATTCGCCGGAGAGTTTTACCGGCACCGAACTCGAAGTGGCGCTGGAGATCTGTAACGCCGTTACCGAGATCGTCAGGCCGACGCCGGACAACAAGCTGATCGTCAACCTGCCGTCGACGGTCGAGATGTCGACACCCAACATCTATGCCGACCGCATCGAATGGATGTGCCGCAACCTCGACAACCGGGAGAACCTGCTGGTCTCGCTGCATCCGCACAATGACCGCGGCACCGGCATCGCCACCACCGAACTCGGCCTGATGGCCGGCGCCGACCGCGTCGAGGGCACGCTGTTCGGCAATGGCGAGCGCACCGGCAATGTCGACATCGTCACGCTGGCGCTCAACATGTACACGCAAGGCGTCGATCCCGGGATCGACTGTTCCGACATCAACCGGATGAAGGATGTCTACGAATATTCGAACCAGTTGAAGATCCCCGAGCGCCATCCCTATGTCGGCGAACTCGTCTACACCGCCTTTTCCGGCTCGCACCAGGATGCCATCAACAAGGGCATGAAGGCGCTGAAGAAGGCCAACACGAGCCTGTGGGAAGTGCCCTATCTGCCGATCGATCCGGCTGATGTCGGACGCAGCTATGAAGCCATCATCCGCATCAACTCGCAGTCCGGCAAGGGCGGCATCGCCTATGTGCTGCAGGCCGATTACGGCCTCAACCTGCCGCGCAATCTGCAGATCGAATTCAGCCAGGAAATCCAGGCGATCACCGATGCCGAGGGCAAGGAAGTGCCGGTAAGGCGCATCTACGAGCGCTTTCTCGAGACCTATGTCGATCAACCCGGCGCGCGGTTGAAATTCCTCGATCACCACACCTATCCCAGCACCGAAATCAAGGGCCGGCGCGTTGTCGAGGCTGTCATCCTCGACAATGGCAAGGAAGTGACGATATCGGGCACCGGCACCGGTCCGATCGACGGCTTCGTCGATGCGCTGTCGCGCCATCTCGGCGTCGAGATGTCGGTGCTCGACTATTCCGAGCACTCGCTGCAGCGCGGTTCGAACGCGTCGGCCATTTCCTATGTCGAGATGGAATATCCTGACGGTAAGCTCTTCGGCGCTGGCATCAACACCAACATCGTCGCCGCCTCGCTGGAAGCGGTGATGTCCGCCGCCAACCGGATCATTGGCAAAAAAGCCGGCTGACGCACGACCAGAGCAGATCGGGACCGCCGCAAGCTGGTGATCGGTTCCGATCTTTCGGGACATTAACCACCGAACAATTATCCGGTGGGGTACGTGATCACATAATGGTTGTATACTTGTGTGGCGGTGCGGGACCTATATGATCGCGCCTCAACCTGTGCCGACTTCGAGAGGATCGACACTTGCAGCATGCCACGCCTGCCGCCCCCGCAGTGCGCGAGACACTTGAGCGACTGCTTGCCAGCCAAACGTTCGGACGATCCGAACGTGCGCGCAAGCTGCTTCGTTATCTTGTCGAACGTGAACAAGCCGGAGAAGCCGACAGGCTCAAAGGCTTCTCCATCGCCATGGATGTTTTCGGCAAGGATGGCGATTTCGATCCGTCCACCGATGCCGTCGTGCGGGTGCAGGCAGGCAGACTGCGCGAGCTTCTGCAGCACTATTTTGCCAATGAGGGCGTTGCCGAGCCTGTCCGCATCGCCATTCCGCGCGGCGGCTATGTTCCTGCCTATGAATTGAACGCCATAAGGCTGCCGGATCTGGAGCTGGACGGCGCTGCATCCGCCGATCGGCCCGAAGACGCCAGTGTGCCGGATGCGGCATTGCTGGCTTCCGAGACGCCATCACCCACGCCCTTGGTGGTACGCCATCTCCGCTTCTTCTGGATGGCGATCGTCCTGGTCATCGCCATGCTGGGCATACTGATCCTTCGTCAGGGCAGCAGTGCCTTGCTGGCAGGCGGCGACATGTCGGCAACGATCGAGACCGCCGGCACAACCGGAAGCATCGCGTCATCGGCAATGGCTGACGCCCTGCCGCAAGTCTATATCGGCCTCAAGGCTGAAGGCGCGTACGCCAACCGTGTCGCCGCATCGCTGCGTGCGGGCCTGAGCGGCTTCGATACGATCGACTTCATCGGACGCGATGCCATCGCCGATCAGGACGACGATGCCACAAGCTTCATATTCGATATCCTGCCCGGTGCTGGCACCGGCGACATCACAATCGAACTGCAAAGCGTGGCGTCCGGACGAGTGCTTCTTTCGCGCAATCTGACCCCTGCCGACAGCGCTCCTGCGGCGATCGAAGACCGTATCGCAGACATGCTCAGTTCAGCGCTTCCCGCCTCGGGCACGATCTACAACTATATCGAGCAGACCAGTACGCCAAATGGCCTGACGCAATGCCTGCTGCTCAACGCCAAATATTATCTTGACCAGAACGCCAGGACGCATGAGACGGCCTATCGCTGCCTCGAGAAGCTGGCCAATGGCGGCACGAAATCGTCGCTCGTCTATTCGGAACTGGCCTCCCTTCATCTCGAGGCGGTCTCCGATCACTATGCCTATCCGCCCAATGCGACGATCGAGAAGGCGGTCGAGTTTGCCCATCGCGGCGTGCAGATGGGACCGACCAGCCCCTATGCGCATCGCTCCTACGGCTATGTCAGTTCGCGCCTCGGCAATACGGACGAAGCGATCCGCTGGATGCGCAAGGCCTATGAACTCAATCCATATGATCTCGGCATGGCCGCCGCTTACGGCTATGGACTGATCTTCGCCGGCCGATACGCGGAAGGAACGCCGATCCTTGACCATGCGGCAGAGACTTTCAGCGGGCACTCGACATGGTGGGACTACGGGGTGTTCGTTGGTGAGTTCATGCTCGGCGACATGAACAAAGCCATCGCAGCCAGCATGGCATTGAGAACGACGGCAACGAAATCGCACTATCTGGCGGCGCGGCTGATCGGCGCCAAGGCCGCCGGACAGGACCATCTTGTGAGCACTCTGCTGAATCAACTGACCACCGAGTTCCCAAAATTTGCCGCCGATCCGCGCGCGACCTTCGTCGAGCGGAAATATCCGGCTGACCTGACCGACCGGCTGGTCCAGGCGCTGCGCGCTGCCGGGCTTGGCAACCCAAGCTGACACCAATCGACATCCGCAGGCCGGCCGCGCCACGTCCTAATAGTGGATTTCCTGTTCTCCAATCGCCGCTGCGGTTGGTCGCCGAAGTCTGTCCGCGACCGTACAAATCGCGAAAATTTTACTGGCTTCGTGTTGACTAGGAGCAATCCAGTCACAATTGGTGTTCCGCATCCTGATAACAGCAAAAAAATCAGCATTCATGACCGCATCGCTTTTTGTCGCCGAACAGGGTGCTGGCTCGAAGGCCATTGTCCTGCTGCATGGTTTCGGCGGTTGCCACGATGTCTGGCGCGAGGTGATTTCCTCCCTGATGCCTGCCACCCGCACGCTGGCCTATGATCTGCCGGGGCATGGGCTGTCGCTTGATTTTCCGTCGGCTGGTCCGGCCAAGGTGGCGGCAAGGGCTGTGCTCGCTGATCTCTCGCAGCGTCGGCTGAAGCGCTTTCATCTCGTGGGCCACTCGATGGGCGGTGCGGTGGCAGCGCTGATGGCGCAGGCCGAGCCCGAAAAAGTCGCCTCGCTGACGCTTCTGGCGCCGGGCGGCATTGGCCCGGAGATCAACGGACCACTGTTGCGTCGCTATGCCGGTGCAGCGGATCGGTCCGAGATCCGGTCCTGCCTCGTCGCCATGTCGGGACCATCAGCCCGGCCGCTCGATCACATCGTCGACACTCTCTGGGAAATGCGTAGGCGAGCCGGCCAGGTGGAAAAACTCATCGAGATCGCAGCCGCCATGACCAAGGACGATCGCCAAGGCGTTATCCCGCATGATCGCCTCGGCGGGTTGAAGATGCCGGTGATGGTAGCTTGGGGAACGGACGACGCGGTGCTGCCCTTTGCCCAGGCGGATGATCTGCCGGCGCATTTTCATGTGCACCATGTGCTGGAGGCCGGCCATATGCTTGCCGAGGAAGCCCCCGACCTCGTCACCGAGATTATTCGCCGCAACACCAACCGCCGCGCCGCGCCGCGTCGTCAGAAATTCGCCGCTGCGGCCAGCTGATCCTTTTCGCGCACGATAGGCTTCGTCCGCGCCTCTATCCCCGTCCATCTCGCAGTGCATTTTGCCGGCGGCTGTGTTAACCCCGTGTTAACCAAACCCGCGAGGCAAACGCCGATGAAGGAAGCAGGCGAGAAGACCATCGATCAGTCGAATAAACTATCCGATGCCATCCGCGATGTGAAAAATGCCTTCGCCGACCGCGATGACGTCGTCGTCGATATGCGCGAGGCGCATCGCATGCGCCTTGATCTGCTTGCCGCCGAGCTGGCGCCGGTTTTTGCCGATGTCCCGGCCGACATGGACAGTTTCGACTTTGTCGTGTCGTCCGGCCTGCAGCCGCGCCTGTGGATCGACGCCGTCAGCCATGTTGCCATGGGACGCGACCGCCGCACCTATCGCTTCCTCAAGGACACCCGCATCGGCCGGATGGTGCTTGCCGAATCGACCGAGATGAAAGCGGTTGCCGATTCCGTGACGCGCTATGTCGCCGAGCGCATCGTCGAGCGTCAGAGGATGATGGAAGGCGGGGTCGAGCCGGCTGTCGCCGGCATGAAACGGGCCGATGTAGCGGAAGCCGAACCGCCGCTGCGCGCAGCGACGAGCGGCAACGGCTGGTCGACCTTTCTGTCCGGGCTTGGCCTGATCGCCGCCGGTGCCCTGGTCGGCCTGGTGGTGTCGGTCGTCTTGTTGTGGGACCGTCTCGTCAGCATGATTGTCAGCTTGCGGCCATAACGGCTCCGGGCTCCGCCCCAAGCTCAAGCGTCTGCAGATCGGATGGCGGTATGGACGGCCCGGTCAGGCCGCGCCGCGTCAACCGGATCCGCCAATTGCCCTTTTCGCCGTCGATGTCGAACAGATTGTACTGCGCCGCCGGGGGCTTGCCGCCCGGTGCCTGGCCTGCGGCAGCAACGCCGACCGCCGGGATCCTGACGCCTCGACCGCCGATGAAGAACAGCGACGGCAGATGCGAATGGCCGTGCAGGACAAGTTCGGCGCCATGGCGCCGAATGATCTTGTGAAAGCGGGCGATGCCGAACAGCCGCTTGTGCTGCGGGACCGCGCCACGCACCGGCGGATGGTGGATCATGATGGCGCGAAACAGCCCCTGTCGGCCCGTGGCATCAAGCAGCTTACGGAGCCGCTCCGCCTGGCCTTCCATGAAGAAGCCGTTGGCCATGAAGGGTGCCGTGGCGCGCGCCGTCGAGACGCCGATCAGCGCGACGTCGCCGCGCACCCGCAGATAGGGAAACGCGTTGCGGTCGACGGGCGTGTTGATGCCGTCGCCACTCATCCACGCCGCCCAGGATCGGCAGACCTTGTCGAAGGCGCCCGGTACATAGGCGTCGTGGTTACCCGGAACGACCGAAACGTCATGCGGCGGCCCCAGCGTCTCCAGCCAATGCCTGGCCATCTCGATTTCGCCGTCGAGCGCCAGATTGACCAGGTCGCCAGTGACGGCGAGGTGGTCGGGCGTGTTCGCCTTGATGTCGGCGACGATCGTGTCGATGACGGCATCATGCATGTGGCGGCGGCGGTTGCGCTGCCAGTTGACATAGCCAAGCACGCGCTTGGACGCGAGATCGCGATAGGATACATCGGGGAGCGGCCCCAGATGGACATCGGAAATATGCGCGAGCCTGAACATTTCTCCTTCATATGCGAGGCGCGCCTCGCTTTCCACCTGCGGTTTGGCTGGTGATGAGGCGTGATCCCGAGAAGGCCTTTCGCCAGACTGGCTGGGCGGGTCTGAGGGCCAAGCTGTTCCATCTCTATTTCGTGCTGCGGCGCCCGATGACGCTTGGGGTGCGCGGCCTGATCCACGACACCGCGTCCAACTCCGTCTTCCTCATTCGCCACACCTATGTTCCAGGCTGGCAGCTTCCCGGCGGTGGTGTCGAAGTAGGCGAGACGCTTGCCGAGGCGCTTGCACGTGAACTGGCCGAGGAGGGCAACATAGCGTTGACCGCCCCGCCGGTGTTCAAATCCATGCATTTCAACCGCCACGCCAGCCGGCGCGACCATGTCGGCTTCTACGTCATCGAACGCTTCAGCCAGACGGCACCCAAACTTCCGGACCATGAGATCGCCGAAGCCGGCTTCTTCCCGCTCGATCGCCTGCCGCAAGGAACGACACCTGCAACGCTGCGCCGGATCGCCGAGGTTTTTGGCGGCGAGCAGCCCTCGCCCCACTGGTAGATCAGGCCGCCGCCTTGCTGAACCGCGCCCGGTCATGCCGTGCGCCATAATCCAGTTTCGGCCCGACAGGCACGATCCGCGTCGGATTGATCGTTTCGTGGCTGCCGTAATAGTGCGCCTTGATGTGGTGCAGGTTCACGGTCTCGGCGACGCCAGGGACCTGGTAAAGATCGCGCAGATAGTTCGACAGGTTTGGGTAGTCGGCCATGCGACGCAGATTGCATTTGAAATGGCCGACATAGACCGGGTCGAAGCGCACCAGCGTGGTGAATAGCCGCCAATCAGCTTCCGTGAGACGATCGCCGACGAGATAGCGTTGCTTCGACAGCCGGCCTTCCAGCGCATCGAGCGCAGAGAACAGCTCTCCGAATGCTTCCTCATAAGCGGCCTGCGTGGTGGCGAAGCCGGCGCGATAGACACCGTTGTTGACCGCGGGATAGACCAGTTCATTGACCCTGTCGATTTCGCCGCGCAGCGCGTGCGGATAGAAATCGAGGCCGGCATCACCCCATTCGTCGAAGGCTGAATTCAGAAGATTCGTTGGAGACGATGGTCTGCTCCGTCTTGTCCCACAACACCGGCACCGTCACCCGGCCTGAATAGGTGGGATCTGCCTTGGTATAGATCTGGTGCAGGAAGTCGAGGCCGTAAAGCGTGTCGCCAGTGGCGCCGTCCTGTGCCAGGAACGTCCATCCATTGGCGCCCATGAAATGATGCACCACCGACACCGATATTACGTCTTGCAGCTTCTTCAATGCGCGAAAAATCAACGTCCGGTGCGCCCACGGACAGGCAAGCGAGACATAGAGATGATAGCGGCCGGGCTCGGCCTTGAAGCCGCGCGTTCGGCCTGCGGCCGGCGCCCCGTCAACAGTGATCCAGTCGCGCCATTGCGATTGCGTCCGCACGAACCTGCCGCCGTTGTCCGTCGTATACCGACGATCCTGCCACTTGCCTTCGACCAGCAATCCCATGCAAATCTCCTTGTCTCTCGCCATTGCATGTAGGCACAGGGTTGCCCCGTCTAAGATGTCAGGTGCTGAACAGACCGTCACTTGGCCGAAACTGCGGACAGAAACGGCCGATTGCAGCGGCGGGAAATTGGTGCTAGCGGACAATCCGCATGTTCGACTTTGCTTTAATCCGGTTTGACCGACGACGAAAGGGCGCCCGCGCTTGATGAAGCGCTGACTGGCGCATGCTGCCGTTTGCAGCAAACCTTTCCTCATTCTACCGGATCGCAAAGACCATGAGCCTTGCCGACGTGAAATACCTGCCGGAAACCCCGGCGCACAACCCCCAGATCGAAGCCATCAACGACGAAGCCTTCGGGCCCGGCCGCTTTGTGCTAGCCGCCTACAAGATCCGCGAAGCCGGAGGGCACGAACGCTCGTTGTCCTTTGTCGCCGTCGACGGCGACATTGTCGTCGCCTCGGTGCGCATGACCCGCATCGCCGCCGGCGCCGGTCGCGCGCTGATGCTCGGGCCGCTTGCTGTGCGGCCGGCCTTCAAGAATCTCGGCATCGGCCGCCGGCTGGTGGCGATCGCGCTGGAGGCCGCCGCGAAGACCGGTGCGCCCGCGGTCATGCTGGTAGGGGACGAGCCCTACTATGGGCCGCTCGGCTTCAAACGGATCCCGCGAGGCCAGATTTCGATGCCGCGCCCTGTCGATCTTGACCGGTTACTGTCGCACGAGATCGTGCCGGGCGCGGTCGCCAGGCTCTCGGGCGAGGTCTGCCACGCCGATCAGGCCAGGATTGCCGCGCTCGCGGCGATGGCTTGACCTTCCCCATCGATCTGGCGCCTGATCCGTCCCACTGTTCCTGAGATCAAAGGATGACGTCATGAACCCGAACGACCAGATCGCGATCGTTACCGGTGGCGGCTCCGGCCTTGGCGAGGCAACGGCGCGCGCGCTGGCTGCCAAGGGCGCCCGCGTCGCCATCTTCGACGTCAGTATCGATCGCGCCACCAAGGTCGCGGCCGAGATCGGCGGCATTGCCATCCAGTGCGATGTCAGCAGCGCCGACAGTGGGACCGCGGCATTCATCGACGTCGCCGATCGACTTGGCGAGCCGCGGATCCTGGTCAATTGCGCCGGCATCGCCATCGGCGTGAAGACGATCGGCAAGGATGGTCCCCATCCCCTCGATCAGTACCGCAAGGTGATCGAGGTCAATCTGATCGGCACGTTCAACATGATCCGCCTCGTCGCCGAGCGCGCGTCAAAGCTCGAGTCGCTGCAAGGCGGCGAGCGCGGCGTCATCGTCAACACTGCCTCTGTCGCTGCCTATGATGGCCAGATCGGCCAAGCGGCCTATGCGGCCTCCAAGGGCGGCGTCGTCGGCATGACGCTGCCGGTGGCGCGCGATCTTGCCCGTTCCGGCATCCGCGTCTGCACCATCGCGCCCGGCATCTTCAAGACGCCGATGATGGCCGGCATGCCGCAAGAGGTGCAGGATTCGCTGGGCGCCGCCGTGCCCTTTCCGTCGCGCCTGGGCGAACCATCCGAATATGCCGCTCTCGCCCTGCACATCATCGAAAACCAGATGCTGAACGGCGAGACCATCCGTCTCGACGGCGCCATCCGCATGGCGCCGAAATAGACGGACATGAGCACCGGCCCGTCCGCTGCCGGCAAGACCGGCCCGCTTGTCGGGCTGAAGGTGATCGAGATGGCTGGGCTGGGGCCCGTGCCGCTGGCCGGCCTGATGCTGTCGGAGATGGGCGCCGAAGTGCTGCGCATCGAACGGGAGGGGACCAGCCGACCGCTCCTGTCACTCCCGGATGAGTACAATATCGATCGCCATGGCCGCACCATACTGCGTCTCGACCTGAAGCGCCGGGATGGCGCCGATCTGATGCTGCGTCTGGCCGAAAAGGCGGACGTGGTGCTCGAAGGATTTCGCCCCGGTGTCATGGAACGGCTTGGCCTCGGCCCGGAAGCGATGCTGGCGCGCAACCCGGGGCTGATTTACGGCCGCACGACCGGCTTCGGCCAGGACGGCCCGCTCGCCGGCCGCGCCGGCCACGACATCACCTATCTCGCCTATTGCGGCGTGCTGCACGCGATCGGCCACGCCGACAGCCGCCCCGTCCCGCCGCTCAACCTGGTCGCCGACTATGGCGGTGGTGCCATGATGCTGGTTTCCGGTTTGCTGGCTTCCCTGTTCCAACGCTCGCGCACGGGCAGGGGCGAGGTCGTCGACGCCGCGATGGTCGAAGGCGCCTCGATGCTGGCGGCGCCCTTGCACGCTTTCACCGCGGCCGGGTTGTGGAGCGAAAATCGCGGCGCGAACCTGCTCGATTCCGGCGCACCCTTCTACGACACCTATGAGACATCAGACGGACGCCATATCGCTGTCGGTTGCCTCGAGCCGCAATTCTTCGCCGAATTCGCCAGACTGCTGCCTCTCGACGACCACTTTGTGTCCGGTCAGTACGACAAGACACTGTGGCCGCCGATGCGCGCGGCCATCGCCGATCGGGTATGACAGAAATCGCGCGACGACTGGGACCTGCTGTTTGCCCAAACCGACGCCTGCGTTGCCCCTGTCCTGTCGCTGCATGAGGCGAAGCGGCACCCACACAATCGGGCGCGCAACGCCTTCGTGACCGCGGGTGCATTTGAGCGCCCTGCCCCGGCGCCACGTTTTTCCGGCTCACAGCCAACACCGGCGAGCAAGCCTGCCGACCGCGATCTCGCCCCGTCGACGGTGCTGGCACGTTTCGGGTTTTCGAAAAACGAGATCGACGACCTTGTCAAATCCGGTTTGTTCGACAGATAATTGGAGAAAGAGAATCCACTTATTGCGGTGATGCCATGGACGAGCCGAAGAAGGACGTGATCCGCGAGACGGACGCCGAGGCGATCCGGTTGGCGAAGACGCTTCTGCGCAACGCCCGCTTTGGCGCGCTGGCGGTGATCGAACCGCAAACCGGCTCGCCGCTGGCCAGTCGGGTCGGTGTGGCCACCGACATCGATGGCGCGCCGCTGATCCTGGTGTCGATGCTCTCGGCGCACACCGGCGCCCTGCTTGCCGATCCGCGCTGCTCCCTGTTGCTTGGCGAACCCGGCAAAGGCGATCCGCTGGCACACCCGCGCCTGACACTGGTCTGCCGGGCGGCACGGCTCGAGCGCGGATCAAGCCAATACGCCCGCACCGAGCGCCGTTATCTCAACCGCAACCCGAAGGCGAAACTTTATGCCGGTCTTGGCGACTTTTCGATCTTTCGCCTCGAGCCGCAACGCGCCAGCCTCAACGGAGGCTTCGGCAAGGCCTATCATCTCGATCAGTCGGATCTGCTCACCAGCGGGCCGATCGTCGAGGAACTGGCGGCGAGCGAGCAATCCGCCATCGATCACATGAACGCCGACAATCTTGACGCGATCGCCGTGTATGCCCGGCATTTCGCGACAGCATCCGGCAACGACTGGACCATCACCGGTTTCGATGCCGATGGTATGGATCTGATGTCGGGCGATCATGTTTGCCGGGTCTTCTTCCCACAACCATTGGCCGCAGCGCGCGAACTACGACACGTTATGGTCGAAATGGCCAAGGTTGGCCGGGCCTCGGCCGATACCGGGACTGGCCTTAATTTTGCTTGATTAAAAGCAACACTTGAGATTTAACTGAAATGCTCTACCTTTTGTTGGCGGCGCTGAATCGCCAGCGCCGGTTCACAAGTGAGTTTATGGAATCAGACGCCATTGCCCCCATGGCGTCGGGATGAACAAGAAGCATGGGGCACCAATGGTCTCGACAAAGCTAATCGTCAACGCGGAATCCGCGGCCGAATTTCTCATGCTGATGGGCAATGAGAAGCGGCTGTTGATCATGAGCTATCTTGCCGACGGTGAAATGTCGGTCGGCGCCATCGCCGAGAAGGTGATGCTCAGTCAATCGGCACTATCCCAGCATCTGGCCAAGTTGCGCGCGCTCGACCTCGTCGACACCCGCCGTGACCGCCAGATGATTTATTATTCCTGCAAATCCGACGCCGTGCGCGAACTGCTTGTCATGCTGGACGGCATTTTCGGCAGCGGCAAGGATGACTTGTCCCAGATGGCGCACCGTTTGCGCCGTGCGGGAACCTGACCGTGCTGTAGCCGCTGACCTCGTCGGCGATTTCAGAGCAACCTGCGCCCATCCGGGCGCATGGAGCTGGCTGACCGTCTCGAATTGTCGCATCGTGCTTTCCAAACCAAAGGCTAGCGCAGGGAACTCGGTCCGGATTTCCGGCCGATGGCTGCGAGGAACGCATGGATCCCATCCGCATCGACGACCCGCAAGATCCGCGCGTCGCTGCCTATCTCGACATCCGTGAGCGCGATCTCGCCGGCCGGCAGGGACGCTTCGTCGCCGAAGGCAAGGTGGTGCTGGATCTGCTGCTCTCGGCCGGACGTTTTGGCGCCGAATCGGTTCTGGTTCTGGAGAACCGGCTGGCCGGCCTCGGCGACATCCTGCGCAAGGCGCCGGCCGACCTTCCGGTCTATGTCGCCACCGGCACGGTGATGGATGCAATCGCCGGATTTCACATGCATCGGGGCATCCTGGCCATAGGCCGCAAGGGCACGCCCCAGTCTGCCGAGGCCCTGATGGATGCCCTGCCGACCGAGGCGCTTGTCGTCGTGCTCGTCGGCATCGCCAATCATGACAATATGGGTTCGATCTTCCGCAACGCCGCCGCCTTTGGTGCCGACGCCATACTGCTGGATGAGACATGCTGCGATCCGCTCTACCGCAAGGCGATCCGCGTTTCGGTCGGCGCCGCGCTCAAGATCCCTTTCGCGTCGTTCACCGATGCCGCCGGCTTCACGGCAATGCTCGCCCGGCGAAACTTCGAACAATTCGCACTGACGCCGCGCGGACAGACCGACATCCGCGATGCGCAACGGAGCGAACGCCTGGCGCTCTATCTTGGCACTGAGGGCGAAGGCTTGCCGGAAAGCCTGCTCGCGCGCTTGCACACCGTGCGGATCACCATGTCGGAAGGTTTCGACAGCCTGAATGTCGCAGCCGCATCAGCCATCGCTCTGCATCATTTTTCGGCAAAAGAGACCTGATTTCAACTTGTCGCGTCAGCCTTCTGCAGCGCCCGCACGCGGTCGGCAAGACTGCGGTTGCCGGAGCGTACATCCGAAGGGGCCGCCAAGGCCTTGGCGATCGGCGAACCAGGCCCCTCGAGCTTGGCCGTCAGGTAGACGACCTCCGCCGCGAGTTCGTTCATCTGCTCGCGCAGGGCGGAGCTGCCGTCCGCGGGATTGGACGCGGACAGCGCCGTGAGATCCGCCTTCAGACGCTTGTTCTCGAGCGCCAGCGCCGTCAACCTCGCCTCTAGGCGCTCCCGGTCGCTGTCAAGCTTGGCGATTGCTTTGTCGAGGTCGTCGCTCTTGGCGGTTTCGCCGGCCTTGCCGACCAGCCGCAAGCCCGGTTCGCTGTCTTCGGCTTTCGATTTTTCGCGCATGCGCGCCAGTTCCTTTTCGCGGCGGTCAAGCTTGTCCTCACGGTCGGCAAGTGTCGCCAGCAGCCGTTCGACCTTTTTGTCGAGCTCAGCGGTCCTTTTCTTCTCGGCTTTCAGCGCTTCGCGTGCTGCCTTGCTTTCGGCCGCGATCTCCTGGCCGCGCCTGTCCGCCTCCTTGCGCTGACCGCGCAGCAGCGCAATGTCGCTGGCGAGTTTCTGCATTTCGGATTCGCGCGCGACGAGCTCGATCTGCCGGCTGCTGGAGGAAAAACTGGCGTCGTCATACATCTGCTCCAGTTTTTCCAGCTCGAGCGCGCGTTTTTCCAGCTTGCGTTCGGTTTCCTTGAGTCGCTCCGAAAGCTGCTGCAACTCGCTCTCGCGCTGATGCAACGCCTCGTTCTTGGCGCCGAGCTCGGTCAGCGCCTGGTTCTTGTCCATGCGCTCGACCGCCAGCCCCTTCAGGGCCTCGCGACCGCGATTGATCTCCACGAGTTGTTCAGCTGCCTTCTCGCGCAACGTCTTGGCGATGATTTCGAGGCGGCGTGTCGACATGGCGTACTCGGCGCGGATGCGATCCTTGTCCGCCTGGATTTCGGTTTGCGTCAGAGGGATCGAGGCTTCGATACGTTTTCGCGTCAGGGTGACGGCGCGACGCCATATGGCCGGAGCCACCATAAGCGCCAGAAAGCCGGCGCAGAGAAAGCCGAGGACGAAGAACAGGACCGACTGGACCAAGTGACTACCCGTTGTGGACGGCAACCATCAAACCAATGCATGTCGCCCAAACGTGGGAACCGGTTTTGGGAACCGACATGCAACAAGATAAAGCAAAAGCGCATCGAGCGCTTTTGACTGTGCCACGTTGACATGGCGGAAATCCAGCGTTGCGGCAAGGGTTTGCCGCAACGTTGCCAGTTTTACGCATGTCGCCGAAAGCGGCCCCGGTTTTGGGAGAACGACATCCATAAGCCAAAGAATAGGCTCAGAAGGGATTCCAGGTAGCGCGCTCGGTAAGCTTCAGATAGCCGAGATTGATGCCGAGCCGGGCACCGACGCCAGTACGGATCGGCACCAGGAGCACATTGTTGTTCTTCAGCACGTTGAAGCCGACGCCCGCCACCACATAGGCCGAACCGGCGACACCGCCATAGCGGTTGTAGAGACTGCCCACATCGTCGAGATTGTAGACCAACATCATCACCCGCGACCCTTCACCGCCAAAATCCCAGCCTAGCGACGGGCCTTGCCAGAATACTTTGTGATCGCCGGCATTCTTGGTGTAGAGCGTGCCTTCGCCGTAGGTCAGGCCGCCGATCAGCGCGCCCGAGCCCTCTTCGCCCAGCAGATAACCATTGGGCAGGCCGTAGGAAGCAAAGATCTTCTCGATGACCGTGGCGAGCCCGCCCGATGTCGCGCCGAAAAACTTGTGACCGGAATCGACAATCTCCTGAGCGGTATATTCCTGGGCCCGCAGGGCCGAAGTCGAGAAAACGAGAACGCCCATGAGCGCAATCGCCATTGAGATGACACGGACAAGAGTCCGGTCGCGGACGCGGAAAAAATTGCGGCCATAGAATCGGGAAAACATGCTTCCAATCTCCGTCAGGGAGCACCTTCGCCGACGCCTCGCACCCCGTACGGCTCTTTTAGCCGGCCGTTAGGGGTAACTGTTACGGGCAAACTATGCCGTAATCCTTTTTCAACCATTAAGCTCCCACATGAACATGGCGGTTCAAAGGCTGTTTGGGGTCGCTCAAGTGGGGTCGGCAGCCTGTGTGAACGCCATTTGCCATAGCCACAATTTGGATTTGTTGCTGCACGCACGGGCGCTGTGTATTCAGAAAGTCCGAGGAGAGAGCGTGATTCGTGCGGGCAGGCGACGATCGATCGCTCGGCCGTGAGTTATAAAATTTTGCAGGGATTTTCGCCGATGTCCGATCTGTTCACCCTTTCCGCACCCGACCTGGCAGCGCTTTTGTGCAGCCGGGTCTGCCACGACATCATTTCGCCGGTCGGCGCAATCAACAACGGGCTCGAACTGCTCGACGAAGGCGGTGCCGACGAAGACGCCATGAAGTTGATCCGTCAGAGTGCCCGCAACGCTTCGGCCCGCCTGCAGTTCGCCCGCATCGCCTTCGGTGCCGCCGGCTCGGCCGGCATGCTGATCGATACCGGCGATGCCGAAGCGGTCGCCATCGCCTTCCTCAAGAACGAGAAACCGGAACTGACCTGGAACGGAACCCGCGCGCTGCTGCCCAAGAACAAGGTCAAGCTGCTGCTCAACCTGATCCTCGTCGCCAACGCCGCCATTCCGCGCGGCGGCAAGCTCTCCGTGACGCTGGAGAATCTCGAGACCGAGCCGCGCTTCGCGCTTGCGTCGAGCGGCCCGATGTTGCGCGTGCCGCCGAAATTCCTCGAGCTGCATTCCGGTCATAAACCGGAGGAACCGATCGACGCCCATTCCGTGCAGCCCTACTACACGCTGCTTCTGGCGCGTGAAGCTGGCATGACGATATCGATCCATGCGACACCGGAAGAGATCGTGCTTTCGGCGGCCTGATAGCGTCGTCGAGAAACCGAAGTATTTTGCCAGAGAAATCTGTAGTTTCGGGCTCGACGACATGAAATGCTTTTGGTTGCCAGGGCGGCAGTGAAGCATTAGCGAATAAAAGCCAACAGCCGCCATCTTTGCAAAAACTTTACCTAACGCCTTTTCGGCTTCTTTACCAGATTGGCCCATGCTGCGTCTGGATGCCCCGGATGCTACCGGACGGCCAGACGGCAGAGAGGACCCGGATATGAAACGCTGCATGTTCGTCGACGATTCAAGCGTCATCAGGAAGGTTGCAAAGCGCATCCTGGGCGGCTCCGAAATGGTTATTATCGAGGCCGCCAGCGGACTTGACGCGCTGGAGATGTGCGCCGCCGACATGCCCGATATCATCGTAGTCGACGGCGCCTTGCCTGACATAGCGGCGGTCGATCTCATCCGTCGCGTGCGTGCCATGGAGAGCCCGATAAAGCCGCAGATCCTGGTTTCACTGGTCGAGCTCGATATCGCTTCGATCATGCGGGCCAAGCGCGCTGGAGCTCAGGGCTATCTTTTGAAGCCGTTCAACCGGTCGCAATTGCTCGAGCGTTTTCGCGCCCTGAGGATCGCGCCTGATTCGGTCGCAGTGAGCGTTTCCAGGAAAAGTGCGTGACGGTTTTCAGCTTGTAATTGCGTAAATCAGACGCTTGTCAGCCAATCACGCAAAAACCCGGCAAAGCCGGGTTTTTTATTGAATAAGTTCGAAAGTATTCTTCGCTCAGGCGCTGACGCGGATGTCCTCGGGTTCGCGCAGCACATAGCCGCGACCCCAGACCGTCTCGATGTAATTCTGGCCGCCGGATGCCGCATCGAGCTTTTTGCGCAGCTTGCAGATGAAGACGTCGATGATTTTCAGCTCAGGCTCGTCCATACCGCCATAAAGGTGGTTGAGGAACATTTCCTTGGTTAGCGTCGTACCCTTGCGCAGCGAGAGCAGCTCCAGCATCTGGTATTCCTTGCCGGTCAGGTGCACGCGCTGGCCGCCGACTTCGACGGTCTTGGCGTCGAGATTGACCACCAGGTCGCCTGTGGTGATGACCGACTGGGCGTGCCCCTTGGAGCGCCGCACGATAGCATGAATGCGGGCGACCAGTTCATCCTTATGGAACGGCTTGGTCATGTAGTCGTCGGCGCCGAAGCCGAGGCCGCGTACCTTGTCCTCGATACCGGCCATGCCCGAGAGGATGAGGATAGGCGTCTTTACCTTGGAAAGGCGAAGTGTTCTCAACACCTCGTAGCCCGACATGTCAGGCAGGTTGAGATCGAGAAGGATGATGTCGTAATCGTAGAGCTTGCCTAGATCGACGCCCTCTTCACCGAGATCGGTCGTGTAGACGTTGAAACTTTCCGATTTCAGCATCAGCTCGATGCTTTGTGCGGTTGCACTGTCATCTTCTATCAGCAGAACACGCATTTCATTCCCCTTTTCTGCTGCCGGACCATTTCACGACCCGTCCGGACCCGGAGCAGTGGTTGCCTTGTGCTGAGGCTGCCATTAAATGGTTAACAAAACCTAATTTCCCGTCCATGACGGTACCAGATTTTTTAACCTCTTTCTACACCCTCTTGAATCCAATAACGAATCTCAGAACCAAATTCCTAATGCAACACATCAACAATCTGGACTAAGTGACTCCAGGGACTCATCGACGTCGCTTCGCATCGGCGGCCGGAATTTTTACCCGGCCTTAAGTCCTGACCCGTATGATTAACAATGCCCGTAAACGAATGGTTACCGCCGGCAAAAAACTTTAGGGTTTTGTTTCCCATAGTTCGGGGAAAGGTGGTGGACACGGGTGCGGCCTGGGCCCTTCCAGGTGGTTTGGACGATAGATGCGGGTGTGCGTTTCCGGGAGTACCGAATCATGAAGTCACGTGAAAACCTCGTTCGGCTGAAACAGTTTCAGGTGAATGAGAAGCGGCGGCAGCTGCTGCAACTCGACATGATGATCGCAGAGTTCGAACGCATGGCCGTCGAGCTGGAGCTTCAGATCACCGCTGAAGAAAAGAAGGCCGGCATCACCGACATCAACCATTTCGCCTATCCGACCTTCGCCAAGGCGGCGCGTTTGCGCCGCGACAACCTCAGAAATTCGCAAAGTGACCTCGCTCAGCAGCGAAGCACTGCCGAATCATTACTCGGCGAAGCTGAAGCGGAGCTTTCCAAGGCGGAAATGCTCGAGTCACGCGACACCAAGGTCCGAGAAGCCGAGATCGGCGGCCGCAGTGCCATGATCGGCTGAAGCTGCCCTGCCGGCCTCTGCATTAGCGCTTGCCGCCTGGCGGGGCGCAGGATCTCGACTTCCAGGCCTTGGCGGGGAAACTTGCCAAGAGTACTGCAAGCCACCTAGGCGGCCCAGTCCCCTTCGCTTCCGGCAATTGCCTTTGCCCGCGCATCCTTGATGTCCGGTGCATGCTGCTCCGCCCATGACCGGATCTGGGTAAGCAGCCCCGCCAGGTTCTGGCCGAGATCCGTCAATTCATATTCGACGCGCGGCGGGATGACCGGGAATATCTCGCGCCGCACCAGTCCATCACGCTCGAGAACGCGCAGCGTCTGCGTCAGCATCTTCGGCGTGATGCCTTCGAGCTTGCGCGCAAGCTCGCCGTTGCGCAGCCGGCCTTTGCGCAGCGCGCAAACCACCAGATAGACCCATTTGCTGGCCAGCATTTCCAGCACTGTGTGCGATGGGCACGTTCGCCGGAACGCATCATAGCCGAAACTGCCGTCGTCATCACTATCCATGGGATGCGTATATATCATGAAGGTACATACTAGACAAGGAGCCATTACTATCCAAATGATAGTTACGCCAACCAAGCAGGAGATATCCCAATGCGCGCCGCTATCCAGAATTCCGTCGGCGGACCCGACGTTCTCTTCGTCACCGACCAGCCCAATCCGACGCCAAAGGCCGGCGAAGTGCTGGTCCGGGTCAAGGCGGCCGGCATCAATCCGGTCGATGGTGCCGTTCGAGCCGGCTACTTCCCATTGCTCGGCGAGCCGCCCTTTATCCTGGGGTGGGATATCTCGGGAACTGTTGAAGCACTGGGCGCCGGAGTTTGCGGCCTGCGGATCGGCGACGAGGTGTTCGGCATGCCGCGCTTTCCCAAACAGGCGGCGGCCTATGCCGAACTGGCCGCTGTGCCCGCCGATGAAATCGCGCTGAAGCCGAAGGGCGCCGACCATAACCAGGCAGGCGCCCTGCCGCTGGCGGGCCTCACCGCCTGGCAGGGCCTGGTCCGCCATGGCGGGCTGGAATCGGGCCAGCGCGTGCTGGTTCACGCCGCAGCCGGCGGCGTCGGTCACCTCGCGGTGCAGATCGCCAAGGCGCGCGGTGCTTACGTCATCGCCACCGCCAGCCCGCAAAAACTCGACTTCGTCCGCAAACTCGGCGCCGACGAGGTCATCGATTACACCAAGGGCGATTTCACCGACCATGTTCGCGACATCGATCTGGTGCTGGATCCAATGTGCGGCGACCACGCCGAACGCTCGCTCAAGGTGCTCAAGCGTGGCGGCGTGCTGGTGTCATTGCTCGATGTCAACGACGACACCAGAGCGCAGGCCAGTGTGCGCGACATCCGGGTCGAGCGTATGTCCGTCGTGCCCGACAGGGAGGGCCTGCTGGAATTGGCTCGCTTGATCGATGCGAACAAGCTCGCCGTCCATGTGGCGAAGAGCTTCCCGCTTGACCAGGCAGCAGCTGCCCACGCTCACCTTGCGACCAAGCCGATCGGCAAGGTTGTGCTGTCGATCTGAGTTCCACGGGCTCGCTTCGAAAAAACAAGGGGCGCGCGTCGGCGCGCCCCTTGTGGCGAAACACCCGCGGCGCGATCGTCTCGCTCGATCGTGACGCGAGATCGGCGATGTTGAAGAAGCGGATACGCGCTCGCCAAGTCATACAAGAATAACCAATTCGAGCAGTACCTCTTATCGGTCCTTAAGGTTTTTAATCCAAGCTAGCGAAGTGCTGATGAATACTTGGACTCCTGGATCTTGGGACAAAACCCGTGGAACATTCTGGCGGCGTCGAGGAAAAGCGCAGATGGGTTCGAAGGAACGTCAATTTCCTTGTTCGCCTCATCTTTCCGTCACATGGCTTGCGCGAGGTACAGAGCGCCAATTTCCGTATGCTGGACCTGTCCGAGGGTGGAGCGGCGCTGTATGTCGGCAGCTTTTCCGGCAGGCCGGATTACTTTTACCTGCAATTTGGCGATGATAAATCCGAACTCGTAAGCTGTTATCTGGTTCAAAGAACACAGCACGCGCTGAGTTGCCGATTCACCAGTCCCCTGCCAACCGCACAGATCGACGCTATCATCGCGCAGAAAGAGATGGACTTCACCATCGAAAGTCTTTTTTCGGAGACGAAAGAGGATTTGGTCGACAACTTTCTTGGCTCGTTTGTGACGTAGATTTCGCCATGCCCGATCGCCATGCGCGGCCTTCGTCTCGCACTTTTAAGAAGAATGGCGCGATAGGAAGAAGCGCGCGATCACGTCTCGCCCTCCGCAGGTCGGCGAGCACGTCCATGTAGCGAGAAATCGAGAACGGCGAAAAGAAGCGGTTGCGCCGCCCCTTAACTCACGATCGCCGTTCCTTAAGCGAATTGGCTAATGTCGGTATTGCTGGATGCGCGTCGTGCGCAGCCCGGCAAGGCCATATTCGTCGATCGACGCCTGCCAGGACAGGAATTCCTCGGTGGTGAGCTTGTAGCGTTGGCATGCCTCGTCCAGGCTCAAGAGCCCGCCGCGCACTGCCGCAACCACTTCCGCCTTACGCCGGATAACCCAGCGACGTGTATTCGTCGGCGGCAGATCGGCAATCGTAAGAGGGCTGCCATCAGGCCCAATAACATATTTGACTCTCGGTCTAACCAGATCGGTCATCGTACTCTCTACAAAAAACTCAAAGACCCAATCCCCGCCACGTTACCGCCACAGCTTTAAAAATTGCCTAAGCAGACCCTAATGACTAGGTAAGGATCATGAACGCCGCGTTAGTCTTTTCGCCGGCATTTGAACCATCTGCCGGCAAACCCTGGTTTGCCGGGGAAGAAATCATGGTTCGCCGGGGAAAAGCATCCCCTCACGCGGATCGATCGCAGCGGGTGAATCGCCCCGCACGCTGGCGCGCCGGCAAAGCTTGACCTATATTCTCGACATTGGCATTGAGACGCCGCGTAGAACGAAAGCATCATGAACAGTCTCGATCTTCCCGGACGTCCCGAAACCAACCGCATCGTCGTCGCCATGTCGGGCGGTGTCGATTCATCGGTCGTCGCAGGCCTGCTGAAGCGCGAAGGCTATGATGTCGTCGGCGTCACCTTGCAGCTTTACGACCATGGCGCGGCGACGCACCGGGCCGGCTCATGCTGCGCCGGGCAGGACATCGACGATGCCCGCCGCGTCTCCGAGACGCTCGGCATCCCTCATTATGTGCTCGATTACGAGGAGCGCTTCCGCAAGGCGGTCATCGATCCCTTCGCCGAAAGCTATGTCGCTGGCGAAACACCGATCCCGTGCGTTTCCTGCAACCAGACGGTGAAGTTCGCCGACCTGCTGGCCACCGCCAAGGAGCTTGGCGCCGACGCGCTGGCCACCGGCCACTATATCCGCTCCGGCGCCAACGGCGCCCACCGCGCGCTCTACCGGCCGGTCGACGCCGACCGTGACCAGAGCTATTTCCTGTTTGCCACCACGCAGGCGCAGATCGATTACCTGCGCTTTCCCCTCGGTGGCCTGTCGAAGCCGCAGGTTCGCGCCATTGCCGAGGAGATGGGGCTGACGGTTGCCGCCAAGCAGGACAGCCAGGACATCTGCTTCGTGCCGCAGGGCAAGTATTCCGACATCATCGCCAAGCTGAAGCCGACCGCCGCCAATCCGGGCGACATCGTCCATATCGACGGCCGCGTGCTCGGCCGCCATGAGGGCATCCTGCGCTACACGATCGGCCAGCGCCGCGGCATCGGCATTGCTTCCGGAGAGCCGCTTTACGTCGTCCATCTCGACGCCGACCGCGCACGCGTCGTCGTCGGCCCGCGCGAGGCGCTGGAGACGCACAAGATCTATCTGCGCAACATGAACTGGCTTGGCGACGGATCGCTCACAGAGGTCCCCGCCGCCGGCCTGGAGCTGTTTGCCAAGGTTCGCTCGACGCGACCGCCGCGCCCGGCCGTGCTGCATCATCATGCCGGCGCCACATGGGTGGAACTGGTCGACGGCGAGTCCGGCATCGCGCCGGGACAGGCCTGCGTGCTCTATTCCGACGACGGCAACGAGGCCCGCGTGTTCGGCGGCGGCTTCATCGAGCGTTCGGAGCGTGGCGCCGAGGCCGAGGCCATGCTGACCCGGCTTGCCGCCAGGCCGGCGCAGGTCCCCGCCGAATAGACCATGATCCCGAACCGAAGGTTCGCGTAGCGAAGAGTCGGAACCGATTTTCCGGATAAGACCATGGTAGGCTTCATCCCGATTCCATCGGGATGGACTTACGGATACTCAAGGGCGAAAATCATCAGGATACTCGCCGACCGATACTTTCACTTCGATGCCGTCTTCGGCTTCGCAGTCTAGATATTGATGGCAAGCACGCGCGCTTGTTGCTACCCCATCGACAAGTTGAGCGAAGGTCATCGCGTCAGATGGAGCGATCTCCCAGATGAGTCGACCGAGATCCAATCTCATGCCACGTGGCGCGTCGCTGACGATCAGGAACACGCGGCTCGGCGATTCGACGTCACCGAGCACTTGTTCTACTCGTGAAGTCACGCCTGCCCTCAGTACGTCGCCAAGCTTGCGTAAATCCTCTGACGTGCCCCAAACCAGCACCTGTTGATCGCCGACCGGCGCCAAATCAAACAGATGTGCACACCTAAGCATTGGAACGCTCCCTCGTTGGGGTCGTAACCCACTCAGAGACGGCACTCAATGACTGCTTCCACCCCATCTCGGCCATCAGCGGCAGCCAATCTGACTGAGTCTTCACCCTAGAGCAGCACTTTTTCTTAGGAACTGGACTTGGTGTGGGTGACGGTGCCCGCTGTCAGGATGCGCAGCACCCTGATCGCTTCCTCGCCGCTGGTGCGCGGCTCGGCACGGGTCTCGATGCACTGGATGAAATGCTCCAGTTCGCGCGTCAGCGGCATGCCCTGGCCAACCGCGACATAGGACGGCTCATTGGTGGTGAAGGCCCATTGGCCGCTGTCCTGCCACACCGCGTGGCGGTAGACGGCAAGCTTGCGTTCCCATGGCTCGACATCGTCGAACACCGCCATCGCCTTGGTGCCGACCACGGTCAGCCGCCGCTCGCGATAGGGATTGAGCCGCGAGGTGAAGAGATGGCTGCGCAGGCCGTTGGGAAAGCGCATGTGCAGATGCGCGAAGTCGCTGAGATTGTCGAGCAGTGCTGCCCCCTCGCCGCGCACCTCGATCGGCTCGGTGCCGGTGATCGCCAGGATCATCGACAAATCGTGGGGCGCCAGGTCCCACAGCGCGTCGTTCTCGGTGTGGAACTTGCCGAGGCCGAGCCGGTGCGAGTGGATGTAGCGGACTTCGCCGAGCTCGCCCTTGTCGATCAGCCCTTTCAGCGTTTCGAAGGCGGGATGGAACCGCAGGACATGGCCGACCATGAAGACGCGGCCATTGTCCTTGGCCGCCTGCACCGCACGTTCGGCATCCGGCACCGTCAGCGCGATCGGCTTTTCCACCAGCACGTCCTTGCCGCTCTCGACGGCGCGCACGGCAAGATCGGCATGGAATTGCGGCGGCAGTGCCATGACGATGGCGTCGATATCGTCACGGACGAGCAGCTGGTCCGGCTCGACCGCCAGGCAATCCTGCTCGCTGGCAAAACCTTCGGCACGGGCCCGGTTGGCGTCGGAGACCGCGTGCAACGCGCCGAGCGCCTTGAGGGTGCGGATGTGGTTGCTGCCCCAGTATCCGCAACCAAGGACTGCAATGCGCGGCTTCATCTGTTTCAAACTCTAAAAACTCGTGGCCGAGACATAGCGACGTGCCCCTGCGAACTCAACCCCGGCGGCGGCAACCAAATGTCTGCGCGGCAAAGCTTTTCGATAATGACGATAAGCCGGCAAGCCGGTTGTTTCGAAGCTTGACAGGCTCGCCCTCCCAACCTTATATCCGCGCGACCTTGGCGAACGCCCCGACATGCCTTTCGATTTGAGGCGGATTTCGGGCCTTTCGCCGCCCTGGCGGGGTAGCTCAGTTGGTTAGAGCACGGGAATCATAATCCTGGGGTCGGGGGTTCAAGTCCCTCTCCCGCTACCATCACAATCTCATGACTATCTGCATATTTTCTGGCACGAGTGTGAGCGAGTCCATGAGTTCGCCGCCGGTCGACCACCTGCTTGAAGGGTAGTGTCTCGGTTTGGAAATTTGACCGCGCCGTTTTCGCATCCGGCCCTAATCTCCTATATGCTTAGCGCAATGCGCAGGAGTGGTGGCAATGAAGCTTGAGAGCACCCTTACTTGCCCAGAATGCGGGCATCAGTCTGTGGAAACGATGCCGACGGACGCCTGCGTTCACTTTTACGAATGCAAGAACTGCAGTGTGCTCTTGAAGCCCTTGGCGGGTGATTGCTGCGTTTTCTGCTCATATGCCGATCTGCCATGCCCGCCGCGTCAGGAGAATGGCCGTGCCCATCGCCGCCGGCAAACGCCCGCTCCACTTCAAAATTCAAACCGAGACGCCGGAAGATGACGGTTGACCGGAACCCCTGGCTGCCTCCTGCATCACGATGGCGACGATCGCGCCAGAGACAAACGTCAATGCGGCGATCGATGTGATCGCCCATGAGAGGCCGAAGCGATCGGCGATGAGGCCTGCAGAGAGCGCCCCGATCGCGTAGCCGAGATCGCGCCAGAACCGGTAGACGCTGAGCGAGCGGGCGCGCCAGCTGGGATGCGAAGCGTCGGAAACGGCCGCGATCAGACTTGGATAGACCATTGCGGTTCCAAGGCCGAGCAGAAGGCTGCCGACAAGCCACCATTCGAACCGGTTCGTGGCCGCGGTGAGAAACAAGCCGCCGGCCTGGATCCACATTCCAGCGACGATCAGGCCCTTGCGACCCCAGCGATCGCTCAAGGGGCCGGTGACGATCTGCAGGATTCCCCATGTCGCGGGATAGACCGCCTTCAGGATGCCGATGCGCTCGATGCCAAGTCCGAAGGACACGAAGAACAATGGGAAAATACCCCAGCTCATGCCGTCGTTGAGGTTGTTGACGAGGCCGGCTTGCGAAGCCGCGAACAGATTGCGATTCCGGAACGAGGTCAGCGCAAACACCTCCCGGAAGCTGATCGGCGCGGATTGCCGTGCGTGAGCGGATACCTCAAGCCTGAGGTGGTCGCGTGTGTCGCGGATAAGCAGCACCGACAACACAGTGCCGACGACGGCATAGCCGATCCCGAGATAGATGGGCACCGGTCGCAGACCGTATCGCGAAGCAAGATAGCCGGTGAGGAACGCCGTCACGCCGACGGCGAGATAGCCGGCAAATTCATTGAGTCCGACGGCGAGGCCGCGCGACTTCGGACCGACGAGATCGACCTTCATGACCACCGTCATCGACCAGGCGAGTCCCTGATTGATGCCGAGCAGCGCATTGGCCGCAATCACCCATCCCCAGCTCGGAGCCCAGATGATCATGAACGGAACCGGCAAGCCGACGAGCCAGCCGAGGACGAGAACGCGCTTGCGCCCCCAGCTGTCGGCGAGTTGGCCGGAGACGAGATTGGCAAGCGCTTTGACCACGCCGAAGCTGACGATGAAGGAGACGACGAGTGTCGTCGACGTGATGCCGAACACTTCCGACCCGATGAGCGGCACGACCGTTCGCTCGATCCCGACCATTCCGCCGACAAACGCATTCACCAGCATGAGGAGAACAAACTGTCGCCAGTTTTCCCTAAGCCCAAGTCTGACGGTCGAGCCTGCTGACTGTGAAACGCTCATTGGTCAGGCGGCAGCAGCAGCCAAGCCGGCATTAGCGGCGCGGTTGCGCGCCGCTTGCGGCGGCGGGGGCGGTATGTCTGCGATCATCGTGGCGACGAAAGCGTCCTCGTCCTCGATGCGGAACGCTTTGTTGAAGCGCTTCTCGAAGCCGATCGTCGATGTCGGCTTGCCACTGAGCGAGCGCCCGCAGACCGAGCCGGAGTAGGCGCCGGGCAGCACCTCGACGTGATCCGGCAGTTGCTTGAGGCGCCGTACGCTGGAAAACAGCGTCCGCGCGCCGGCCTCCGCGCTGGTTGCCAGTTCGGTTCGCCCGAGGTCGCCAACCATGAGCGTGTGGCCTGTCAGCACGAACCATGGCTCCGCCGCGCGCGTCCTGTCGGTGACCAGGAGCGAGATGTGCTCCGGCGTGTGCCCGGGCGTGTGCATCACGGTCATGGTCACATTGCCGAGCTCGAGCACCTCACCGTCCCTGGCACGCAAGAACGGGAACCCGGCTTCCGCGCCTTCGAAGAGCACGTATTGCGCACCCGAAGCGGCGGCGAGTGAGCGCCCGGCGGAAATGTGGTCAGCATGAATGTGCGTGTCGACCACGTAGAGGATACGCATGCCGGTTGCCTCGGCAACTTCGAGATAAGGCGCGATGTCGCCGACCGGATCGACGACCGCAGCGGCGGATTTTCCACCGCAGCCGAACAGGTAAGATGCTGCAACGGGATCGGAATGGAGGAATTGACGGAGGATCATGACTTGCGCGCCCCACCTCGCCCGAGATATTATTCAATTATTCTGCTGAATGTTTCACTGAGAAGATCGCATGTCAAGCATCGGGCCAAAACAGGCGATTTTCGCCAGCCTTGCCGAAGTGGCTCAAGCTCTCGGGCATGCACACCGGCTGGAATTGCTTGAGCACCTCGCCCAGGGTGAACGCAGCGTCGAGGGACTTGCGGCACGGGCTGGCCTCAACTTCGCCAACGCCTCGCGCCACCTTCAAATTCTTCGGCGCGCGCGACTTGTCGAGGCGCAGCGGCACGGCAAGCATGTGCTTTATCGTCTTGCCGGGGATGCCCAGATGGTTGCATTGATGAAGGCCCTGGGGCGCGTGGGCGAACGAAACGTCGCCGAAATCAATCGCGTCATGACGGACTACTTCCACGCGCGCGACGCCCTGGAGCCCGTGTCGCGCGAAGACCTTGTCTCAAGGCTGCATGACGGCCTTGTCACGGTTCTCGACGTCCGCTCGGAGGACGAATTTGCGCTTGGACATCTCCCGGGGGCGCTCAACATCCCGCTCGCTGAACTCGAACGCCGGCTGGCGGAGCTTCCCGCGAACCGGGAGGTCATCGCCTACTGCCGTGGTCCCTATTGCGTCCTGTCGTTCGAGGCCGTCGCGGCATTGCGGATGCGAGGGTATGTCGTTCACCGGCTCGAGGACGGCTATCCCGAATGGAAGGCTGCAGGCCTTCCAGTCGAGGCCGCGGCCTGAAGTGGTCTTGCATCCAAATATTTTCGGACGAACAACATGACGCCGCCAATTCCGCATTCGCCGCTGCTTGAGCTGAAGGACTATTCGGCGGAGGCCGTGTTTCAGGTTGAAAACATGCTGCGTAAGGCGCGGCGGCAAAAAGGCCTGCGGCCTCTACCCGTGCCTGGCGCGCCCGAGCCGGTCTGAAAGACTCGGTCGCTATTATAGCAGTCACTATATTAGTGTTTACTTGACAATACGCATGAGCTCTGGTTTCGTGGTTTTAACGGGTGCTTAACCAAGTTTATTGCGTTTTTTCGGACGGTGTTGGTATGTCGACTTTGGTTGTGGCCGACCCGCGGGGGGTGTATCTCGCCGGTCTGGAGTGGGTGTTGCAGAAGGCTGGACATGAGGTTGTCGCCCAGTGCCGCCGCCCTGTCGACGTGGTTCCTCACGTCGAGCGCCATCGGCCAGACATCGTCATCGTCGGCCTGGATATGGCGGATCCGCAGACAACCGGTCTTTCCGCCCGGCTGAAGGCCTGCAACAGCGCTCTCGGCATCATCTTCATCGTCCAGCCGGCCGGCAGGATCGACATCAAGGACATACAGGCGCTCGACAGCGACGGCCTGGTGCTGGAGGGCATCAGCCACCGCTATCTCATCGAATGCGTAAGCGCGGTGGCGACAGGCAAGAAATGGATCGACAACAAGATCGTCCAGCAACTGCTGATGCCGGAAACGCAACCCGAGCCGATGTCCAGACTGACCGGACGGGAGACTGAAATCGCCGATCTCGTCTCGCGCGGGTTGCGCAACAAGGCCATTGCCCAGCGGCTGCACGTTTCCGAAGGCACGGTGAAGATGCACCTGCACCACGTCTACGAGAAGCTGCGCCTCGGCGGCCGGGCGGAGCTGGCATGGATGGCGCATGGCAAAGGCACTGAGCGTCCAGGAACGGGCCTCCTCTGAAACCAGCACCGCCTGACGGCATCGGCCGTGATACCGCCGCAGCGTCCCGCGCTGTGTCCCAAAGCCGGGGCCAAAATGATCCAATTGTGCGAGCCGGCAGCCCAGCCTTGCGCATGCCTTCGATAGGAACATCGTGATCGGCGCCTCCGTTCTCGACGATTGCGACAGCCTGCTCTCGGTCAAACGCGACGCCGCATTGCGCGTTACCTGGTTTTAATCCAGGGCCTTTGTGTCTTGAACGACCGGTCCCCCTTGGGGGACCGGATCGCCAGGCGTTGAAGCTCTTGCAGGCTACGAGGACGCCATTAAACAATGAAGGTCTGGCTTGCGTCGATGTGCAGTTGTTGCGTAACAGCATCCCCGTCGAGGTCGGTGTTTGCCAGCGTGAAATCGAACGACTGATCGGGAACCGGAGCCTCGATGCTCGTCGAAAAGTCGAGGATGCGAACACCCGCGTTGGCGCCGGTGATGTGGAACTGAACGTAGGCCGTGTCGAAGGCTTGGCCACCATCGTCGTTGATGGTTACGGTCTGATTACCCGAGCGCAAGCCAGCAACGTTGTCGGTATTGTGATCGATCAGATTACCGCCATCGTCGTAAAGCCACGATTCTACTGTGATTTTGTCGATGTTTCCAATTCCTGCGACCGCAAAGGTTAGATTGTTGATGTCGGACCCGTCCGCAGTAGAGAAGGTGAAGCCCTCGTTGTTATTGATCTGCGACGCCTGACCGCCTTTCACCCCGAATCCAACTGCATCGGGGTTAAGGTCGTCAGCCGCAACGGTCGGGCCTCCCAGTGGAGCAGTGTTGAACGGCGCAAAGGCTCCCTCGGCCGCGTCCGGCGCGGGCGTAGTGCCGAAGATCAGACCGTCAAAGACGATGCTGCCGGTGTTGTCCACCGTGGGTACCGTCAAGGTCTCCTGGGGACCGCCCGACTTGACCGCATTAAAGTCGAGGTTGGACTGCTCACCGTGCGGTGTGAAGAGCACGTCGAAGGTGTACCCCGAGTCCGTCACGTTCAGTTGGTAGAGGTCCTGATTGGTGGCTACGTCGTGGTATGTCAGCGTGGTTCCGCCGTTGGTGAGGGTCTCCGTGATGTCAGCGCCACCGAGATCGGTGTAACCGGTGATGGTGACGTGTGAGCCGTCGGCTCCGGGAGTAAGGGTGAACGTCCCATCGTCGTGTTGACCGGCCGCCAATCCGACCTGGAATGCCGTGGCATCACCAACGATGCCGGTGAACGTCGGCCCGGCGTCCTCGAACACGAGGTGCGTTCCGAGATCCTCGTGGTTGTGGACTGTCACCTCGGTCGATGATGGGAACTTGACTTCGAGGTTCTCAACGCGAACGCCGGAGGTGCTTTGCTTCGTGTCGTAGGTAAATCGGACGTAGATTTGATCGACGCCATCCGCATCCGCCGTTTCGATGGTATAATTATCAAAGACGGCGCTGCCAGCAGGTAAGCTTACGTTGTCAGTGCCGTGCTCAATTATTGCCCCATTGTCGACAGTCCACCACTCGATGTTAACGCTCTTCACGCCGCCGACGCCCTGGATGTCGAACCTGATGCCGCCGATCTCGTTCGCATCCGGACTACCGGAAGTCCAGGCCGCGTCTTGAACGAAGAAGCCCTCATTTTGATTCATCTGAGAGGCTTGGCCGCCTTTCACACCGAAGCCGATGGCGTCGGGGTTCAGATCATCATTGGTTCCGGAGTTGGTTGGGACTGCCGTCGGATCGGGCACCGGCCCGCTCGGGAAGATGAGTCCATCAAACTTGGCGCTGTGGTTGTCATTGGGATCTGCTGTCGCAACCGTGAGCGTCTCCTGCGGGCTGCCTGACGGGATCGACGCAAAGTCGAGTGTCTGAAACGTCGTTACGAATTCGGTGGTCGTTACATCCAGTGTGATCTTGCCCTCGACAAAAGACAGGATGTCGCTTTCGTCAACGAGAGAATTATCGTTGTGTTGCAGCGGTTCGTACTGGATGAGGTAAACCTTCGCCGACGACACGCCGTCGCTCAGGTCAAGCGCGACCGCGAACGCCAGGTCGCCCGTGGGGTCAGCGACACCATTCACAGCCTCGCGCCCGTAAATGATGCCGCCTTCGTTGTAGAGGAAGATTTCCGTACCGTCGACGGTAAAGAGGCCGCTCGTCGTGCCGTCAGCGGGGATCAACAGCGCCAGATCGTCCGCTCCGGTTGTGTCAAGGAGGGCGGTGTTGACGGCCACCTGCGGGAAGCCTGTCGCGGGGTCGGTATCACTGATTTCGACGCCAAGATCATTGGCGAGATGGGCGAGCAGCGTCGCGCTCAGGGTGATATCATTATCGGTATCCTCGGTCTGTACCCCGATTTGCTCGTCGAGAACGAGATTTGTGTTGGTAATGGTGGCCATAACCTGCTCCTCCATTTGTTGATCGAGCTGGTTCCAGGGTCTGTTGGGTTTCAGGTCGGGCCGCGCCGAAAAGTGGATTTCGAGAACCGGAACGGAGCACGCCTTAATGTGCGCAAGTTCCGGAAGCGCAGAAAACTGCGATTACCAGCCCCGCATCACCTGAATGCTAAAATGCTAACAGACCCTAGCTGCTCAAGGGCCCACTTGGCGCAGCCTAAGGATGGCAAGTCAACTTTCCGTCTGATAGTATTATGACCTATATCGAACGATATATATCGTTTTCGATAGATCGCTGTCGTCAGTATAACTGGGAATATTGACCTCGCGGAAAAGCGCCGTAGTGAATGCTTGCGTCGGAGCAAACCGCTCGTGTCAAACGCCTTGCAAAACTGACCCCCGATTGGAGTGCGCCCCTCGGACCGGACAGGGTCGAGTCGCAGTTTTGACCATCTGCCGGCCGTGTTGGGTTGATCAGGCTCGGTCCTTGAAGCGCCCGGTCTCGTTGCCAGTCTCGATGATCTCACACAGTGCGTGAGACGATCGAGCAGCGCTGTCGTCATCTTGGCGTCGCCGAACACGGCCGGCCATTCGCCGAAGGCCAGATTGGTGGTGACGATGATCGAGTCCGCTCGTAGAGCCTGCTGATGAGGTAGAAGAGCAATTGTCTAAAACGGGCCTCCTCTGACACCGGCACTTTCAACTGGCATCGAAATGAGGCCGGCAACGAGCCGGAAAGCCGCGTCATGGCATCGGCCGTGATACCCGCCGCAGCGCCTGCGCCGGCTGAACTATCGAAGGATATATATCGTTCGATCAGGTACGGCCATTGACCCCAATACTACCGAAGCGGGAATGGACGCGCCCTCTGCGTAGGCGGCACACTGAGGCATGGGGACGAAATCCATCACGCGACCGTATGCACTGGGGTAGGTGCATTTCCGGCATCCGGGAGCTGGTTCCCTTTTCTTGAAGCGTTTTTCAACCAAGGAGAACCTCCATGGCACTCGACATCATAGCCCAAGACATCATCATCGACGAAACCGTTGGTCTTCAGGACGATGATGTTAACCCGTCGCTTCCGCCGTATAATGCCGACCCCACGCTGTCATATCTCCTAAGTCTCGACGGTCCGGGCGGGCTGACCTCACCGGAGGTCGCCTTCCAGGCCGACTTCGTGGTGGCCTCGGCGAGCGCGGGGGAAACCATCACCTCGGTCGTTCTCACCCAAAACTCCTCCGGGACCCCGTATTCCACCACCGTCGGCGTGAACAGCGGCATTCAGACGGTCGATGGCAATTATGTCTGGCTGTTCCAGGACCAAACTCATCCAAATGTCGTGATCGGCGTCATTGGTACCGCTGACCCGGCCGCTGAGCCCGCTGAGACCGGGCCGCTCGCCTTCTCGTTCGCGTTGATCACCACCAGCACCACCGGTCATTTTGACCTATATACGGTCGAGTATGTGCCGTTGCACCATCCGATTACGACCAACCCGGACGACCAAATCGATCTGACCGGTAAAGTGTACGCCTCGGTCACAGGGACGACCGTGGTCAACTTCAGCCAGCTTAGTGACGCCCCTTCTGGACACAACGACTGGTATATCCTCGACGCCGACACAGCGAGCACGCAGAAGATTCTCGTCACGGCGCATGACAATGGCGTGCAATCTGAAGTCAACATCAGCACGCAAGGCTTCGGTGTCGCATCCCAAGACGTGCGCTTTGGCCGTGAGCTTCAGATCGACCTGATCAACGGCGGCACCCAGAGCGCGGGCAAGGACTTTACCGACTCGCCAATAGCGCCTGACTACACCGATCACATCGAGACCATCTCCAGCGCGGGTTTTTCGGTCTCGCAGTCCACCCCGACCGGCACCGTCGCCGACATCGAAATCCACGCCTATAACAATGACGACAACGTGGAAGGCGCTGCGTTCCCCAGTGATGACAACGATACGGCGATCGACATCACCGGAGTGACCTTCAAACTGAACGGCGTCGACACAACGGCCGCAGCCCTGGGCATCACGGTTGACTTCAGTGGCACTGGACTAATCCTTTACGATGTCGGCGAGGGCGTGACGGTCGATTTTACGACCGCAGGCGGGGTTGGCGGAACCTTTGATCGCTTCACCATCAAGAACGTCGATACCGAGAAAGACTTTTTCGACGTCAAGGAGATCCACTTTGGTGGTGAAACAACCAATGCCGCCAACGAAGAGGTCGGCTCCCTCATCAACTTCGATGACGACGGGCCGAGCATTTCGACGACCGGCACGGAGCCGGTTCTGACCGTCGACGAGACGGTTCTTGCGACCAACGACACGCAGAGCTTCGCCGCCAACTTCAGCCCGGCCTACGGCGCCGACGGCG